>JANNDA010000756.1:0-6117 GCA_031387195.1 Planctomyces sp.
GGCATCATCCCGCCAATTTTGAATTTTGCGGTGCCTGACCCCGGCTCGTTCGCGGCTTCAGCGGATTCCTCTGGACCGGTTTTGCTCGGCGGTCGTATAAACCCGCCCCCTTGCGGCGGCAGACTTTGCCGCTGAGCTGAATTCGGGATGTCCTGTCGAATCGTTTGTTTTTACCCCTCCGTCGCTTTGCCCATCGGGAGCCCCCGTGTCGGGCCAACGTTTCCGATTCCAACTGCGCTGGTTCGCTGTGTGGTGCGCACTCGGTTTGTGCGTGCTCGGGCTGATGCTGCGCGCGGAGTTGAGTGCGGAGAATGTGGCGTCGGAAGCAATCACCGTCACGCCCATTTCGATCTCGGCGGACTACGCTTCGGAAGGAAAATCTGAGGACGGACAGCGTGTGCTGATCTTGCGCGGGCATTGTCGAATTCAACAGTCAACGACCGTGGCCACCGCTCAGCAGGCGGTCATTTTTCAAACCAGTTCCGCCAGCAAAGAATCACTCGCGCTGTATCTCGAAGATGACGTGCGCATCGAGCAGGTCGGTCAGTCGGATCAGCAGCCCAACGCCTTCCTTCAATTGCAGGCACTTGCAGGCGGGGTCACATCGCAGTTCCGGTTTCGCTCGACCAACGAGCCCGTGGAAAAAGACGCCCTGTTCCCACGCGCTGTCACGCGCCGGCAAGCCGCACAGCGGGGCACATTGACGCAGACGCAATTCGTGGTTCCCTCACAAGAGCAACCAGTTCCGAGCCTGCGGATGTCGCCGTCGAGTGATTCAATGCGACGCGTCCGCATCTCGCCACGCAGTTCCACCCCCTTTCAAATTGACAGCAAGCGGTCGGACAACACCGTCCCTTCCGAGCAGATCACACTGCTGACCGGCGGCGTGAACGTGGTGATTGAGGGGGTCAAGCAGTTCGATGTCATCGACCTGACGGCCGATCGTGTGGTGATTTGGACGGAAGCCAGCGAGAACAGTCAGCCCAATTTCGACGCCGTGCAAACACAAGACACGCCGTATCAGGTTTATCTCGAAGGCAACATCATCGTGCGCCAAGGCTACAACGTGTTGAAAGCCGAGCGAGCGTACTACGACGCGCGGGAAGATCGCGGCCTCATGCTGGATGCCGAGTTGACGACCAGACCACCAGAACTTCAAGGGGCTAAATTGCGAGTGCGGGCAGAAAAACTGCGGCAAAATTCTCGCAACGAGTTTCACGCATCCAACGCTTGGACCACGACCAGCCAATTCGGCAAACCGGGATACCGCATTCAGGCCAGCGACATCTTCGTGGAGCCGTACTACGCCGAATCTCTGGAACTCCCGCGCATCGGTGAGCCCTTCGACGCCAATCGTTTTGACCCCAATACCGGAGCGCCGAAGTATCGCGAAGTTCCCTTCGTCACCAGCCTCAACAACACCTTCGTCCTTGATGAGTACCCGCTGTTCTATCTCCCTTACGTCGCCGCGCCGGCCGATGCCACCAAGATTCCATTACGCAGTTTGAGCTTCGCAAGCGATCGCGTGTTCGGCCAGCAAATCCGCTCGTCGTGGGACATCCTGCAAATTCTGGGCTTCGACGAACCAGCGGGAACGAAGCTCAACTTCAACGCGGACTACCTCTCAAAGCGAGGTCCGGGGATCGGCCTGGATGGCAATTATCTGACCACCGATTTGTTCGGCATTTCGGGAACGGCGCTCGGCGAGGGGATCGCCTATTACGTCAACGATCACGGTGCTGACAACCTGGGCTTCGATCGTCGCAGTCTTGATCCGCTCGAAAACAATCGCGGCCGGTTCAATTTTCGGCATCAACAAACCATGCCCAACGGCTTCAAGTTGATCGGCGAAGCGGGACTGCTATCGGATCGCAATTTCTTAGAGCAGTTCTACGAGAGCGAATTCGACACCGGCAAAGATGTCGAATCGCTCTTGAATCTGACACAGACTCAAGACAACTGGCAGTGGGGCCTCCTTGCTCGAACGACGCCGATGGAGTTCGAAAACAACACCGCCTGGCTCCCGCGCGGTGACCTCACATTCCTCGGCGAACCGTTGCTCGGTGGTTGGCTCTCGTGGTCCAGTCACTCAATGGCGGGCTACGCGCAGATGAACCAAGCCGACACGCCCAACCTCGCGGGCGATCTCTTCTCGCCCTTGCCCTACTACGCCGATTTGACCGGCGGAGTGGCCATGACTCGGCACGAACTGTCAGCACCGCTCGACTTCGGAGCGTTCAACTTGGTGCCCTATGCGTGGGGCGAAGTCGCGGGCTGGTCAAACGATTTCACACACGACAGCATCAGCCGCCTGACCGGCAGTGCCGGCATTCGCGGCAGCATGATGATGTCGAAAATCAATCCCGAAGTTCAGAGCCGCATCTTCAATCTCAATGGCTTGGCTCACAAAATGGTGTTCGATTTCGATTGGTCGATCACGGAATCGAATCGCGACGTCAGCCTGATTCCGCAATGGAACGAGTTCGAGGACAACGCTCAAGAACGCTTCCGCGAACGCTTACTGGTCAACACGTTCGGCGGGACACTGCCAGCGCAATTTGATCCGCGCAACTTTGCGATCCGCTCCGGTGCGGGAAGCAGCGTGACCGCTCCGTATCACGAACTGGTCGATGATCTGCATGTCGTGCGGCTGGGCTGGCGACATCGGCTGCAAACCAAGGTTGGCCCGCCGGAACGCCAGCGCATCAAGGATTGGATGACGCTCGATCTGGACGCCTCGTTCTTCCCGAGTTCCGGTCGAGATAACTTCGGCGAAACGTTCGGGCTACTGGGAGCCCGCTACGCTTGGCACATCGGCGATCGGACTTCGATTCTGTCCAACGCCTATTACGACCTGTTTGGCGGTGCGATGCAGTTATGGAACGTCGGCATCTTGAATCAACGCAGCGAACGCGGCAGCGTGTATGCCGGAGTTCGCCAAGTGAAAGGCCAAGGTTTTGACAGTCAAATCCTCAGCGCCAGCGCCAGCTATGCGATGAGCGAGAAGTGGATCTCGACGGTCGGCACCGCTTATGACCTCGCCGAAAGCCAAAACCGTGGTCAGTCGATGACGCTGACACGAGTTGGCGCGGACTTCCTGCTTCATTTCGGCACCAACATCGACGTCAGCAAAAACAACTTCGGTCTCGGCATCTCCGTCGAGCCGCGCTTCGGAACCGGCAAATCGCCGTCAACGCAACTCAGCAATCTGTTGGGGATTCACTAACGCTGCGAGGCTGTGATTCTTTGCGTGAGATAGGCTTCCAGCCTGTCGAATTCCCCGTAAAACACGACAGGCTGGAAGCCTATCCCACATAAAATCACAGCCTCTGCGGGTTACTGGCTTCAATATCGAGCGGCGAGACGTCGAGCACGCTGCGTTTGATGATCTCCCAGTTGAGAGGCACTCCGATCAACGCCACCAGAACCAGCGGCGTGATGCCGTCCATCGACGAGGCCGATGATCCGGGATCGAGGCATCGTGAGCGACCGACCTTAATTCTTGCCCCCGCTTCGCGCAGATTTGAAGTTTCGTCACGATACTCGCCGTGTTTGTTGGCCACGACGAAGCAGAGCAGGAACAAGCGATGAGCATCACAACCGAGTTTGATCTCGAAGGATGTCTGGCAGCGTTGGATTGCGAGCACGGGAAACTGCCGGAGATGGCATTGCGGTGGGCTCAGGCGAATTACGTGGAGATCACTCCGAGATTGATTCGCTCGATCGAAGAGGCGATGGCGGCGGCTCGCGCGGGGGTTGTGCCCCAGACAAACGGGCATTTCTTTGCGTTCTGTTTACTGACGGAGTTTCAAACTCGTGAAGCGTGGCCCACGCTTTTGGCGGCGATGCGATTGCCGGGTGAGCTGCCGACTGATCTGCTTGGTGACCTGATTCACGGTGTCTGGCACACGACGATACGCACATTAGCCAATGACCGAATCGACGAAGTGTTTGCGCTGATTCGCGATCCAGAGGTTTATGAATATGTGCGCTGGTCTGCCGTGGGTGGATTGGTCCAAATAGCCGCTTGGGAACTACGGCCGCGAGACGAAGTGGTCGGTTGGTTTAGAACGTTGTTTCTCGATGTTGTCCCGGCAGGCAATCTGACTCTGAATGCGGGGATTATCTGCGAGCTGTGCGATCTTTGGCCGGGCGAATTGATGGAGGAAATTCGTGCGGCGTATGACCATGATTTGATCGATGACATGATCATCAACTGGGAAGACGTCGAGGGATATCACGCGGAAGGCTTGGACGCCACGATGAAAAAGCTGATCGCTGGACGATCGGACGTGGATGACACAGTCGAGGAGTTGAGACATTGGGGCTCGTTCTCAGAACCCAAACGCAGACCACGAGAGCAATCGACGCCGCTACTCAATCCTGAGCCTTGGCCGATGCCGAAGTCCTATGCCGTTCCCGCCAGCACTGTTTATGAGCCGTCCGTCGGGACAATCCGACACGAGTCGCCGCGTGTCGGTCGTAATGATCCGTGTCCCTGTGGCAGCGGCAAGAAGTTCAAAAAATGCTGTGGATCGGCCAGTTCGGCAAACTGACTGGCGACTGCTTGCCGAAGGCTGTTGGCCTGCTCAAACTGTCGCACCATTGCTGATGTCGTTGATGGTTCTCATTTGCGTCTTGTCCCACCCCAGAGGAGCATCTCATGCAGACCACTCGTTCGTCGCGTCGAGCTTTTCTCAAGCAGAGTTTGATCGCCGGTTCGTCAGTCGCGTTCACTGCGGCGAGTTGGAATCGAGTGTTGGGGGCGAATGAGAAGCTCAACATCGCTTCGGTCGGGACTGGTGGCAAAGGGTGGTCGGACTTGCTGGGAGTCGCGGCGAGCCCGCACGTCAACGTCGTGGCGTTGTGTGACATTGATGAGTCGAAGCCGCATCTGGGACAGGCGGCCGAAAAGTTTCCGGCGGCGAAGCGGTTCTTTGATTACCGCAAGTTGCTCGATGATGTGAGCTCGAAGGCGTTTGATGGAATCCTCGTTTCGACGCCAGATCACATGCACGCACCGATTGCGTTGCCGGCGATGCAACTTGGCAAGCACGTCTTCTGCCAGAAGCCGCTGACGCACACCGTGCATGAGGCTCGGCAGATGCAGACGGCGGCGAAGAAGTACAAGCTCGTCACCCAGATGTGCAATCAAATTCAATCGCACGAGTTCTATCGCACGGCGGTCAAACTGGTTCACGACGGCGCGATCGGCAAAGTCAAAGAAGTCCATTCCTGGCAAGCGGGCCGCATGGGTTGGATCTTGGCCGACGATCGTCCGGCCGGGATGGACCCGATTCCTGAGACGCTGCATTGGAATGAATGGCTGGGTGTCGCGTCCGAGCGTCCCTATCTCGCGAAGATTTATCACTCGTTCAATTGGCGCGCGTGGCAAGATTTCTCGAACGGCCAGTTGGGCGACTTCGGCTGTCACATTCTTGATCCGGTCTGTTCGGCGCTGAAGCTCACCGCGCCGAACAGCCTGTGGGCCGACGCTCCGCCGATCAACAAAGAGATTTGGACGAAGTGGTCCACGGTGCATTACGAGTTCCCCGGCACCGAGTACACATCGGGCAAGACGATCAACGTGACGTGGTACGACGGCGAAGGGCACCTGCCGGCCAACGATCTGTTGGGTCTGCCCTCTGGGTTCGCATTGCCGGGTTCGGGCTCGGTGCTCGTCGGTGAAGAGGGCTCGTTGCTGGTCCCGCACGTCGCGATGCCCAAGCTCTTCCCCGAAGACAAATTCGCTGACTTCAAGATCGAAATGGTTCCGGCTCGCGACCACTTTGTCAGTTGGGCCGACGCCTGCCGAGGTGTCGATAAGACGACCTCGCACTTCGATTACGCTTGCCCGCTGACTGAGACGGTGTTGCTCGGCACGATTGCCCTCCGCCTCCCCGGCCAAACGCTGAAGTGGAACTCGGGCGAGTTGAAGATCACCAACAACGACAAGGCCAACGGTCTGTTGACGAAGCCTTATCGCAAGGGCTTTGAACCCACTTGGATTTCATAAGGCGCACGATGCACTTTGCGCGCGAGCCGGGGTGAGGGATCACAAAAAAAAAAAAAAATTAGGCAGCCAGCAGTGTTGTAAAAAAAAGAAAAAAAACCGCA
>JANNDA010000781.1:0-5435 GCA_031387195.1 Planctomyces sp.
CCGAAGCGTGAGCGAGGGCGGGCGTTCCAAGAGACTCTGAACTCAGTGCTTTGTGAAGCGTCCGCCCTCGCTCACGCTTCGGGTTACTTTTATGGACACTGGCTCAGTTCTGAAATCCGCGATCAACCTCGGCGAATCGGATACAGGCAACAGTCGGTTGGGCAAACGTCGTGATTTGGTCCGAATTGGCCGATGGCTCGACGCTCTGGACAGCACGTTTCCGTCGCCAGCCGCTCGGCGATCAACTCGCCGATCATCGAAACGAACTGCGGATGCGTCCCGACTGTTGCTGCTCGGACCATTTGCAGGCCAAGGTCTCGCGACTTCTGAGCTGCTTCGTCATCGAGATCAAACAGCACCTCAATGTGATCCGACAGGAAACCGATCGGAGCGATCACGACCTGCGACACCGACTGATTCTTCAAGGCTTGCAGGTGATCGAGGATATCTGGTTCGAGCCACGGATCAGTCGGGCGACCGCTGCGGCTTTGATAAACCAGCCGCCAACGCGCAGCAGGGACATTCAGTCGCTCAGCAATCAGCCGACACGTATCGGTCAATTGGGCCGCGTATTGGCAGTTGTCGGCCATGATCATCGGGATGCTGTGGGCGGTGAAGGCAATGTGCGCCGTGTCGCGGTCTTCCGTCGGGAGTTGCTCGAACGCCGCACGAAGACAATCAACGTTGGCCTCAATGAAGTCCGGGTGATTGTAGAAAACGCGGACCTTGTCGATCTGCGGAGCGTTCTCGCCTGCCCCTTGCCGAGCGGCCTCAAGGTTTTCGCGATACTGCCGACAGCTCGAATACGAACTGTACGCGGCGAGCACAAACGCCAGCGTACGCTTCATGCCCTTCGCGGTCATTTCGTGAAGCGTGTCGGTGAGCAGCGGCGTCCAATTCCGATTTCCCCAGAACAACGGCAGCTCAATCCCCCGACGTTGCAATTCCGGCTGCAGCGCGGCGATCAATTCACGAACCTGCTGATTGATCGGGCTGACGCCGCCGAAGTGCATGTAATGCTCGGCCACTTCCAGCAGCCGTTCGCGAGGAACCGGCTTGCCGCGCGTGACGTTTTCCAAGAACGGCATGACGTCGTCCGGTTTCTCCGGGCCGCCGAAACCAACAATCAACAATGCGTCGTAAGGGCTACTCATGAGGTGAAAAATCTCTGTCAGTTCATAAGGTAGAGAAAATGAGTCTGCGTTTAGGCTGGTGGCAGATCGACTGCGGTTATCTCAACGCGATGATTCCGAGCGGAGTAATTGAGGTCGAAAAATTCAAAGAAGCCGCGAGTGCCAAGAATCGCGTACGACATCGTGTGGTTGACGAAGCCGACACTGGCCCTCCAACGCACGACCTTCGGCGGCCGTCGAAGTTCCAGCGTCACGTCGCAGAGTCGTCGGAAACCGCATGAATCACAGTCCTCCCACGAGGATCGTGTCTGCCGCGAGGATGTGGTGATAATAGATCGGATGCCCCGAATCGAAGACCACTCTCGCCGCGTGAACGACAGGGCCGAGTTCTCGATCATGCGCAACGACTTCGCGAGTCAGCATGTCCCAAGCGATCCACTCGCCCTCATAAAGGGCGTCGATTTCAGGGGGAATGTCGGTGGATTCCGCAGTGTTGTCTGTGTTCATCATTGATCCCTCACGGGCAGGCCAAGGCGACTTCCCATTGCTCAGACTTCAAAGTTCATTCTTCGTATCTCGCAACCCGGACCTGACTTTAACCCCACGTCACTATTCCCTTCCACGCCGAATTTCGTTCGTGAGGGCGATCGTGTTGATAAATGAACCTCGGCTTGGTCATAAGAAACTCGGCTTGACCCAGTCAGGTGAATGTCGAGAATCCCGCCGCCTTTCGGGTGGTTCATTACGGGCGGAGCATCGTAGCAAGCGACCCCGAATCGGTCTCGTTATTCACTGGAGTCACGGCAAGGAGGCTGCGACGTGTCAGCGGCGGCGTCTATTCAGCCTGTCAGCCTCAAGGCTCTCTGGCCCACGGCCCAGTTTTTCGGCAGCGACGAGATCTTCGTCACTCACGCGACCGAACGAAGCGACCTGGTCAGCGTCGGCTCGTTGTTCGCTGCGATTTCGGGAACGAAACTGAACGGCCAGGAATTCGCACTCGACGCCGTTCAGCGCGGAGCGGCCGCACTGCTGCTCGACACGCCGATGCCCGATCTCTCCGTGCTGCAGTGCATCGTCCCCGACGTTCGCCGAGCGTTTGCCATGTTGTGCGACGCGCTGGCCGGATTTCCTTCCGCACAATTGCGGCTCACCGGAGTCACCGGCACGAACGGCAAGACGACGACCACCTGGCTGATCCGCTCGATCCTCCGCGCGGCGGGGCATCAGACGGGAGTCCTCGGCACGATCGAATACAGCGACGGCGTGCGACGCGAACGAGCCAACCTGACGACTCCCGATTCCTCCGCACTTTGCCGCTGGTTGAAGTCGATGGTTGATGTCGGTTCGACGCACGTCGCGATGGAACTGTCGAGTCACGCACTCGATCAAGGCCGAGCGTGCGGCACATTGCTGGATGTCGGCATCGTGACCAACGTCACCCAGGACCATTTCGACTACCACAAGAACTACGAGACCTATCTCGCGGCGAAAGCGCGCATCGTCGAACACCTCAAGCCCGAAGGGATCCTCGTGCTGAATGCCGACGATCGAGGCAGTTCCGAAATCCTGCAACTCATCGCGCCGACCAGCCGCATCGTGACCTTCGGGCTCGAACAAGAGGCGGACCTGACAGCGACGATCATCGATGAATCGACGGCCGGAACTCGGTTCGTGCTCGCGTGCGGAGCCGAAGCGGAAGAAGTCTTCACGCCGTTGATCGGTCGGCACAACGTGGCGAACTGCCTCGCGGCGGCGGCGGCCACGCATCACTTCGGCATTCCGTTGAAAACGATCGGCTTGGGAATCGAGTTGCTGTGTGCCGTACCGGGCCGCTTTGAACGAGTTGTCGCCGGACAGCCGTTTGATGTGTTTGTCGATTTCGCGCACACGCAAGATGCGTTGCTGCGTTGTGTCACGAACCTGCGGCAATTGACCGCGGGGCGGCTCATCGTTGTCTTCGGGGCGGGCGGAGATCGTGATCGCGGCAAGCGTCCGAAGATGGCTCAAGCGGTTCTCGGTTCCGACCTGATCGTCGTGACGAGCGACAATCCGCGCACGGAAGACCCGCAGCAAATCATCGCTGATATCCTCGCCGGTTTTCCCGTAGAGCAGGCGGCTCGCCTGCTCCCCTTAAACGAAACAATCACAGGCGAGTCGCCTGTGCTACGAACTGCCGCGCTGCATGTCGAACCCGATCGCCGAGCCGCGATTCATTGGGCACTCGAACAAGCGCGCCCCGGCGATTGTCTGCTGATCGCGGGCAAAGGACACGAAACCGAACAGATCATCGGCACCGAGCGATTCCCGTTCGACGACCGCGAAGTCACGCAGTTGGCGTGGCACGACATCCTCTTGAGTCGAGTGTCACTCGACGATTCTCCAACAATGTCAGTCACCTGATTCCCGTAGGACGGGCACTCTTGCCCGTCTTAGTCTTACGCTCGACGGCCAAGAGTGGCCGTCCTACCGACCGCGTCCAACACACATGCAACCGATTACTTATTCATCTCTGACCGCCGCCGTTCGTGGGGAGATGTCTGTTTTTTCAGATGGCCTCGGAAATTTGGCGAGCCGGGTGGCGTCAGCCCCTGGACTCAACTGCGATACGGCCTGTCCGGGGTCTGACGCCGCCCGGCTCGCCGAAACATTTTCGTTCAGAGACGAGACGGGCACCGTCGCACGCGTCGAGATTGACTCACGCAGCGTGACGCCGGGCTGTTTGTTTTGGGCCTTGCGTGGTGAGCATCACGATGGCCACGACTTCTTGGTCGAAGCTCGACATCTCGGCGCGGCGGTGGCAGTCATCAGCCGCAGCCGTTTGACGCAAGCTCAAGAAGCGTGGCGAACCGGCGGCCCATGTGACGAAGTCGCGCCGCTGATCGTGGTCGAGGACACGCTGACGGCGCTGGCCGATTTCGCCCGCTGGTATCGCTCGCAACAAGAAGGGCTCGTCATCGGCGTCACGGGGAGCTTCGGCAAGACGACGACTCGCGAGATGATTCATGCCGTGTTGTCCGCATCACATCATGGCGTGCGGAGTTTGAAGAATTTCAACAACCACATTGGCCTGCCGCTCAGCTTGTTGGAACTGGATCGCAGTCACGAATTTGCCGTGCTGGAGATGGGCGCGTCTGCCGTGGGTGAAATTGCTGCCTTGGCTGAGATCGCCCAACCGGAAGTCGGCGTCATCACCGGCATCGGTCTCGCGCATGTCTCCGGATTTGGCTCGCCGGAAGGAATCGTTCTCGGCAAAGGGGAGCTGCTGGAAGCATTGCCGAGCAGCGGCTTCGCCGTCTTGCCGGGGGACGATCTCGTCGCGCGGAGCATGGCTGCTCGCACGAACGCTCCGGTCATTTTCGTCGGCGAATCCGACGACTGCCACATTCAAGCGAAGAACGTGCGAATGACCAATCAGACGCTGACTTTCGAGGTCGATCACTTTGAATACCACGTCCCCGTGACCGGCCGACACTTCTTGCGAGCCTCGCTGACGGCACTGGCGATCGCTCGCGAGATCGGTTTGTCACCCACTGAGATCGCCGCCGGTTTTCAAAACTTTCAAGCCGTGCCGGGACGTTGCCAAGTTCAGCGCATCGGCTCTTGGACGCTCATCGACGATTCGTACAACGCGAACCCCGCGTCGATGCAGGCCGCCTGCGAAACACTCCGCGACTGGCAGGGTGCCAACAAAAGATTACTCATCACGGGCGACATGCTGGAACTCGGCGAACATGCCGAACAAAGCCACTACGAGCTCGGTCGCGCTGCGGCGGCCGCACACCTCGACGGCCTGTTGGTCTTCGGGGAATACGCCGACCACGTCATCCGCGGAGCCCACGACGGCGGCATGCGACTCAACCGGCTCGCCGTCTGCGACCACTTTGAAATCCTGCTGACGATTCTCGACTGCGTCCTCGCTCCGGAAGACGTCGTCCTCATCAAAGGCTCGCGCGGTATGCGCATGGAACGCGTCCGAGACTGGATGCGACTGAAAGCAGGGGACGGGAGACAAGGATCAGGCAACCGCTTCTGTGGCCCGACCTGCCTCCTGCCTTCACCTGATAAAAACCTTGAGCAGCAGGGATTGGAACCTGTTGCGCACATCGTGTTTTGAAACTGACTTTCTCCATCCGTGCTCCGGTCTTGCCATCCGTGCGATTCAACTTTTTTTATCGCACGGATGGCAAAGCCGGAGCACGGATGAAATTCCTGACGCAACAGTTTTGATTCAATGACCGCTCCCCACCTTTCGAGGTTTTCATCAGGCCAGCGCGCGCCTGCCTCATTCCGAGTAGCGCAAGG
>JANNDA010000802.1:0-3075 GCA_031387195.1 Planctomyces sp.
CTTCGGCCAACTGGTCAGTCGTGTTGACGCCCATCGCCTCTTCAATCGTGAGCTTCGGAGCCGCCACGACGTGATGCCCTTCCGCTTTCAAGATCGCCGGGCAGTCGGTGAGGTAATACTCAGCCTGACTGTTGTTGGGCCGGATCTTCGTTAGCGATTGAAACAGCAAGCGACCATCGAACGCATAACAGCCGGTGTTGATCTCGCGAATCGCGGCTTCTTCCGGCGTTGTGTCCTTCTGCTCGACGATCCGTTGGAAGTCACCCGACGCAGAACGAACGATGCGGCCGAGCCCAAAATTGTTTTCCGTGATCGCCGTGCCAATCACGCTCGCCGCATGGCGTTCCCGTAGTTCCGTCAACAGCGCGGCCAAGGATTCGCCACGCAGAAGTGGCGTGTCTCCGGCCAAAACGAGCGTCGGCCCGTCGTGATTCGCCAACTGATCTGCGCACATCATCACCGCGTGACCGGTCCCTTTTTGCTCGGTCTGCAAAGCAAACTCGACATCAGGAAATCGTGAGAGCGCCGCTTGGACGAGTTCCGCCTGATAACCCACGACCACGACCATCCGCTTCACGCCAGCGGCGCGAGCCGCATTGAGCACATGCTCGACCATCGGTCGTCCACAGACAGGGTGCATGACCTTGGGCAACTCGGACTTCATCCGCGTTCCCTTACCGGCGGCGAGAATGATCGCGACTGGATCGCTCATCAACGGATTTCCTTCTTAGAACTTCACTCCGATACGGCCGATGAAGCCCGAGTGAATATCGAAATCGACGGCGGCTGGTGTGGCACGGAGATCGACTTTGCGACCAAAGACCCAACCACCTTCGATAAATCCGGACGCCCAACGGTTGCTCTTGCGCATCCCCAGCACCGCTCGGTAATCAGCCAATTCAATTTGGTCTTTGCCGGCGGCGACTGCATTGGTCGCAATTTGATAGGACTCAATGTGATATTCGGCGGACGCATAAAACCACACGTCTTCGCCCGCGACGTTACCCGCGTACCACTGAATCCGCGACTGCGGCCACATCAATCGTAATTCCCAACGATCGTCGGGCAGCCACACGACACCGGCATAAGGGACTACGTGATCGTGAACGCGATCCCAAAATCCGGCACCCAATGCCACCAGCAAGCGCGGATCCGCCTGCCAATACAAGATACCACGGCCATCAAAGTTGATCGCCTGCCTGCCCAAAGACTGATTGAAATCGCTGTTGATCGACGGATTGAACGCCAACGAGATCGCAAACGGGCGATACTCGCTGTTCAACGGAGTCTCCAGCTTGATGTCCCAACCAAACCGGTACGCCGCAGCCGGGAGATCAATCGACCCAGGCCCCTGCCAACTGCGATATCCAAACTGATGCTCCAATGAAAAGAGCCACGGACTCCACCATGTCGGGATGGTGTGCAACAGGCCGAGGTTAGTTTCAAAGACCTCGAACTTACTGGAGTCTCCCGCGAGATTCGTCCCCCGTCCGGGCAACCAGGCCATGTCACCCCACAACGAGTATCCCAACCGATACGGCTGCGGCCCCTGAGTTCCCCAAGTCCCTGCTCCGGGCATCGCAGTTGGCGGCGGTGCCATCATGTAAGGCACGCTGCTCGGCGGTTGCACAAAGACTGGGGCGGAAGGCTGAGATTCTTCATACGGCGTGACTGGTGTGTTTGGCGAAAGAGGAGCAAACGTTTGAGGCAACGAAGGTGAAGTCCCTTCGATGTCGTTGGTGCCGTCCGCCACTCGCAGATCAGCGTTCTGCGCACGCACCACGTAGACCTCATCAAGCAGCCCATAGGGTTCTGCACGCGCAAAAATCTCAGGCGTCGGGCCGAAGCGATCCGGCTGCGCGGCGGAGAGAGTGGAGCACAAACTCGACAACGCGAGCACAAGGCAAACCAGCGAGGTTTTCACGGCAAGACCTGTGGGAAGAGGAAGGAAGTGGGGGAGAGAAGCCTGACCGTCGAAGGGTTCGACCACTGGGCTTCCAAGGAGTGTGCGACAGGGAAAGCGGTTTTGGCACAGATCCGAAAACAGGTCAACACCAATCGGCAAGAAGTGCTTGTGAGGAATCGGCACGAAATAACTTCCCTGACGTACCGAGAAATTAGCACGACGCGCAAGCGAGTGGTGGTGGTGGCTGCGGAGGCTCGGCTGGTGGTTGATGGAGCGGAGGGGTGGCTGGAGTGGGGGACGACCTTTGATGGTGAACGGTGACCGCGATGCCACATCATTGGCCAAGGCCCTCGCGCGATCGTGGCTTCGAGTGAGCCGACAATCCGCAGTCAGAGAAACCCTGACAAGAATCGGCGTGATGCAAAAGTTGGACCTCGACGAAATTAGAAAATTGTCCTGACGCGACGCTTGTGTTTGGGAAATCGCGTGGCAAATCTATCGCACCAATAGTTCAGATCGGTGAGTAACCCCATCTCTCTGAGTGACGTAATCAAGTGCGTCCTGTTCACTGGCCTGATTCCATCCGCCGGTTCTCGGCGTGGCGTGGCGACTCATCACATTGTTCCCTCATCACTTCTGGAGATCAGTCATGTTGCGCGTTTCGTGGCTCAATGATTTGTCCGGTCGTTTGGTTTCGTCTTGCTGTGTTAAATTGGGGGGGTAGGCAGAGTCGGCGTCAGGTTTGGGTGAGTACACCGCAGTCGGTGGAGTTGCTCGAAGCGCGGTTGGTGATGACCACGCCCACGCCGCCGATTGATTTGACGACGGCCACCAGTGATGCCGCAACGGCTCAGGCGGCGTTGACCACCGCGCAGAATAGTTTCGTCACCACGATGACCGGGTTGGAGAACACGCTGAGCGGCGATTATGTCACTCATGCCAATACCGCTGACAGCACGATGGACTCGGCGGGAACGGCATTTGACTCCGCCATTGATGGAATCAGCACGGCCTTGGCGGGAGTCATTGCGGGACTGACCAGCGGCTTTGAGTCGCAGGTCGATACTCGCGTGGGGACGTTGGACGGAACCATCACCGGCATCAACACCAGCTTCAGCGGGGCCTTGAGCGGATTGACGAGCACTCTGACCGGCGCGTTGGCAGGCGCT
>JANNDA010000819.1:0-2219 GCA_031387195.1 Planctomyces sp.
CTCGCTGACGCTTCGGGTTAGTGGCGGCGGGATTTGCCGAACGCCAAATAGATCGGCGGTAGCAAGAAAAGATTCAGGATCGTCGAGGTGATCAACCCTCCGAGGATCACGACCGCCATCGGGTATTCGATCTCGTGTCCGGGGAGGTTGCCGTTGAGCACCAGCGGAACGAGCGCGAGACCGGTGGCGAGCGCGGTCATCAAAATTGGAGCGAGCCGTTCTTCGGAGCCGCGCTGAACCAGAGCCAGGCCGAATACTTCGCCCTCTTCTTCTTCGAGATGTCGGTAATGGCTGACGAGCATGATGCCGTTGCGAGCGGCGATCCCCAGCACCGTCACGAAGCCGACCAGCGAACCGAGCGACAGCACGCCGTTGTCGAGCATCGTCGCGGCGACTCCGCCAACCAGCGCGAAAGGGATCGTCAGAAACACCAGCAGCGTCAATCGCCACGAGCGGAAGTCGACATGCAACAGCAACAAGATTCCGATCAGCGACAAGGCCGTGAGGGCGATCAGACGTTGCTGTGATGCGGCGCGGGCGGCGTATTCACCGAGAAACTCCGGGTGATAACCGCTATCGAACGACAGCTTCTTTACTTTCGTTTCGATCTCACGAGCGACCGAACCGAGATCGCGGCCTTTCACGTTGCAGGTAACGTCGAGGCGGCGCGAGGCGGATTCTCGTTTGATCTCGTTCGGCGCGGGGACCGTTTCGATGTCGGCCACATCGCCGAGCGGCACAGTCCCACCTTGAGGCAAGTCAATCGGCATCCGCTGCAACGCCGCGAGGTCCGTTCGCAATTCGGGCACACCCCAGACAACGACCGCGTAACTCTTTTGATCTTCGTAAATCTCGCCGACCTTCGTCCCCTTCACGAGCGTCGCGACCGCTCGACGCACTTGCCCGGCGGTCAGACCAAAGCGAGCTGTCGCATCAGGCCGCAGTCGCACTTGCAACTGTGGCACGAGTACTTGCGGTTCGACCTTCAAGTTGGTGACGCCCTCGACGCTCGTCATTTCCGTTTTGATTTCTTCCGCCTTTGCTCGTAACACGGCCAAGTCAGGGCCGTAGACGCGGACGACGATTGTGGCCCCCGCACCGGTCAGCACCTCTTTGATCCGCTCCTTGAGGTACGTCAGCAGATCGCGATACAGGCCGGGGTATCCGTCAACGACCTCTTGAATCTTCTTCGTCGTTTCGTCGAGCGGCACGTCGTCACGAACGCTGATCCACAACTCGGTGAAGTTCGGCCCGACTACTTCGTCCGCCACTTCCGCTCGGCCGATGTGTGATCCGAAGTTGCGCACGCCGTCGATCGCTCGCAGCTCTTTGCTCGCACGCGCGGTGATTCGCGTCATCGCTTCGAGCGACGTGCCCGGCTTCTCGACCCAGTGCATCAGGAAATCGGTCTCCTTGAAGTTCGGCAGAAACTCTTCGCCCAGCGTCGTCACCGCGATGCCGGTCAACGCGAACATGCCGACGATCACCACGAGCGCACTCTTCGGACGAGTCATGAACAGCGGCAGCACTGCTCCGTAAATGCGTTTGAGAAACCGAGTCAGCGGCGCGTCTTGACGATGCTCACGAGCAGTCGGCAGCAGTATCAACGAGAGTGCGGGAGTGACCGTCAGCGCGACAACGAGCGACGCCAGAATCGCCAAGATGTAGGCGATCGCCAGCGGCCGAAAAAACGAACCGGACAAGCCGTCCAAGAACAACACGGGCAGAAAGACGAGCGTGACGATGAGGCTCGCGTAGACGACAGCGCTGCGGACTTCGAGCGATGCTTGCAGCACGACTTGAAACGGCGGCAGCGGATTGTCGAGCGAACGATTGAGCTTCAGCCGCCGCAGAATGTTTTCGACGTCGATGATCGCATCGTCCACAACCTCCCCCAACGCGATCACGAGCCCGGCGATGACCATCGTGTTGAGGGTTGCTCCCGAATAGAATAACACGAGCGCGGCCGCGACCAACGACAACGGAATCGCCGTCAAGCTGATCAGTGATGTCCGCCAGTCGAACAGGAACGCGACCAGAATCACGACGACCAACAGGCAACCGACGAGCATCGCGTGCGACAAATTCCGCAGCGACCGTTCGATGTACGTCGCCGGGCGAAAGATGGTCGGGTCGATGTCGAGGTCCGTCAGTCCGGGCCGCAACAGATCGAGGGCCGTTTCGACGTTGCGTGTCACTTCCAGCGTGTTGCCCCACGG
>JANNDA010000821.1:0-5821 GCA_031387195.1 Planctomyces sp.
TGTCTGGAATCGGCTCGCTGTCAGTCGCGGAGAATCTGTTTCTCGGACGGCAACTGACAACGTCGCCCGGACGAATCGACTGGTCGATGATGCGGCAACAGGCTCGCGATTACCTGCGTGAAATGGACATCGACATAGACGTGCGCCGCCGCTTGGATCGGTTTCCACTCGTCATTCGTCAGATGGTCGAGATCGCTCGCGGCCTGCACAGCGGAGCGAGAATCCTGATCCTCGATGAGCCGACGAGCGCTCTGAGTCCTCCCGAAACACGACGGCTGTTTGATCTGATTCGGCAGATGAAACGCTCAGGCGTGGCGGTCATTTTCATCAGCCACTTCTTGGAAGATGTGCTGGAAATCTGCGATCGAGTGACGATCTTGAAAGATGGCCGATTGATTGAAACCTCGCCCTCGTCGGAGCTCACCAAAGCGGAGGTCATCGGCAAAATGCTCGGCCGAGCGGCCGGTTCGGAGCACGATCCTGAGTTCGATGCCGTGGTCACACTGCCGCTACGAACGAGCGTGGCTCCAGCCTTTCGAGTGGATTCGCTGACTCGTGAAGGACAGTTTCGCGAGATCAGTTTTGAGGTCTCTTCGGGTGAGTGCGTCGGTCTCTACGGTTTCGTCGGAGCCGGGCATCAGGAGTTGGCGCATGCTGTTGCGGGAGCTTTGCCGACTGACGGCGGATCGGTGCAATTGGATGATCGCCGTCTGCCATCTGACGATGTCGCGATTGCCGTGCGTCGCGGTGTCGTGCTGGTCGCTGCTGATCGTGCGAAGACGCTAGTTCGACGCAGTTCGATTGCGCGAAACGCAACGCTCGCTCATTTGCGGCGCACGCTCGGCGAATGGTTGAGTCCTCGGTGCGAACGGGCAGTCGTGCAACCGGTCCTCGAACAAGTCGGCTGCCGTCCGCCTCGTCCCGAACTGCTGGCCGGTAATCTTTCGGGAGGAAATCAGCAGAAGGTTGTGCTGGCCAAATGGCTGCTCGGTCCAGTTCGCGTGCTTGTGTTGGAAGAACCGACGCGCGGCATGGATGTCGGCGCGAAAGACGAAGTGATGCGATTGGTCGCCGATCTGAAAAAGTCAGGTGCCGCTATCGTGCTCGCATCGACCGAACCGGAATTGCTGCTTGCTCACGCGGATCGAATTCTCGTCTTTCAACGCGGTCGGATCGCTCACGAGTTCGCCGGGGTTGAAGTCCGCAAAGCAGACCTGCTCCGCTGGGCGTGAAGTGAGCACAAACTCCACTGAGCTTGTCTCAGGGGTCTTTAGACCATTCGGCGAAGCCGAAGAGTTACGTAGCCGTCATCGCTCCGCGTGACGAGCCGGTCACTCCCGGCAGGCAACGATCTTCACCAGAACGGAAGCGGTTTGAAGCGTCCGGCTCATCACGCGGAGCGTGATGGCTACGTAGTTGTGTCGAAAAACTACGCCATCACTTCCCATACCGGCTGGCCGCCGTGAGAGATCGGGATCGGGCGGGTGAGATGATCCGGCACCGTTGCCTCGTGATTGATGCCGAGCAATTCGTAAATCGTCGCGCAGAGATCGCCCGGAGTGACCGGGAAGTCGATCGGGTAGGCCGCTTGCTTGTCGCTCGTGCCGTGGACGCAGCCGGGTTTCACTGCGCCGCCGGCGAGCAGAGCGAAACCACATTGCGGCCAGTGATCGCGACCGGCGGCTTTGTTGATCTTCGGCGTGCGGCCCATGTCGCCGCACATCACGACCAGCGTCGTGTCCCACAAGCCTTTCGCTTGCAAATCTTCAAACAGCGCGGGGAGCGCACGGTCGATGAACGGCAGCCGCAGATTTCGCAACATTTTGAAATTGTTGTTGTGCGTGTCCCAGTGGCCGTTCGCTTTCGATTCGGTATGGATCGTGACGTAAGAGACTCCGTGCTCGACCAACCGCCGAGCCATCAGCACCGACGATCCAAAAATGTCTCGGCCGAAGCGGTCCCGCGTCGAGTCCGTTTCCACAGTCAGATCGAACGCCCCGCGCACTCGCGAGGACAGCAACAGATCGAACGCCGCCCGCTGCCAGGTATCGAGATCACGCATCGCTCGCGCGCCGTCCATCAGTCGAGCTTGGTCGTCAAACTGCTTGAGCAGCGTGCGGCGGCGGTCGAGCGTGTCGGCGGTTAACGACGCGTCGAGCGACGGCATTTGTGGATCGCCGATTGCCCAAGATTGGTCTTCGTAGAAATCCTTGCCGACATCCAGCGGCTTATCCAACTTGGGATCACACGTGCTGAAGAGCGGATCGTACTTGCGGCCCAAGAACCCGCCGTACGGTCCCGCTCGCCGCAGCGACTGCGTGTATCCAGGAAGCGCGGGGAGCACGACATACGGCGGCAGGCCCGGCTGACCGACTCCGAAGTACGTGGCGACCGAGCCCATGCTGGGATAGTCGGTCGGTCGCCAGTAGTAATCCTCGCGATCATTCCCGCCGGTGAAGCCAGTCATCACCGCGTAGGGATTGTGGCTGTTGTAGCCGTGTGACAGCGTGCGAATGAGAGTGACCTGATTCATCCATGCGGCCATGCGCGGCAAGTGCTCGCAGATCGGCAGGCCGGGAACTGAAGTCGGGATCGACGCGAACTCGCCCCGAATTTCCGCTGGGGCATCTGGCTTGGGATCAAACATGTCAATGTGGCTGGGGCCGCCGAAGAGGTCGATCAAGATGACAGACTTGACCCGTGCGGTTTTTGCGGCCGCGTGAGCCGCGTTTGAGCCCGGAGCGGTCGCCAGCAATCCTCCGAACAACGACAAGCCACCGGCACGCAAGATCGCTCGTCGGGAAACGCCGTCACACGCTTGTCCGGATGGTCCCAGGATTGTCAGCATCTCGACTCCTCGTTCGCACGTTCGGTTGGTGGACGCAGATCGTATCAGCAGCGGCTTGTGGGTGAAGCCAACTTTCTGGAATTCGTCGGCCTCACCGCGACAATACCCTTTTCGCCGGTCGGCCAATACCATCCGCCCCCTTCGTTTTGATCGAATTCAGACCGTTCGGAAGTTGATGGATATGACCGCGAATTCGCCTACCGCAAAGCCGGCCGCTCAGGCCATTGGAGCCAACATTGCCGAGCAAGTTTTGGTGCTCGACTTCGGTTCGCAAACCGCTCAACTGATCGCTCGCCGAGTCCGCGAGAACAACGTCTTCTGCCAAATGGTCCGCCATGATTTGCCGGCCTCACGCATTCGTGAGATTGCGCCCAAAGGACTGATCCTGTCCGGTGGCCCGGCGAGTGTTTATGGCAAAGGTTCGCCTCAGCCTGATCCAGAAATCTTCAATCTCGGCATTCCGATTCTTGGCATCTGCTACGGAATGCAGGTGACCTGTCAGACTCAAGGAGGCCAAGTGACCGCCGGTCACACGCGCGAGTTCGGCAACGCGCCGTGCCGAGTTTTCTCATCGACCGGTCTGTTCAAAGGAGTCCCCGCCGAGTTCCAAGCGTGGATGAGTCATGGCGACCAAGTCCGCGATCTGCCAGACGAGTTCTCGCCGATTGCGAACACCGAAACCTGTCCGAACGCGGCAGTCAAACATCGCACCCAGTCAATCTATGGACTGCAGTTTCATCCCGAAGTGACTCACACCGAATACGGCAGCCTCTTGCTGGCCAACTTTGTGAAAGGGATCTGTGGCTGTCGCGGCACTTGGAAGATCAGCGACTTCATCGAACAAGAGGTCGCGTCGATTCGTCAACGAGTCGGTAGCAATCGAGTCATCTGCGGCTTGTCCGGCGGCGTCGATTCGTCCGTCGTGGCCGCGTTGTTGTCGCGTGCGATCGGCGATCAAGTCTCCTGCATCTTTGTAGACAACGGGATGCTGCGGCAGGGTGAGTCGGATCAAGTCCGCGAACAATTTGCCGAGCACTTCAAGACCGATCTGCATGTTGTCGATGCACGCAGCCGATTCCTCGACGAACTCAAAGGTGTCAAAGACCCGCAGCAAAAGCGGAAGATCATCGGCCGAGTCTTCATCGAGGTCTTCCGCCACGAAGCGAAGTCGATTCCAAATGCGAAGTTTCTCGCTCAAGGGACGCTTTATCCGGACGTTATCGAATCAGGTGGCAGCCCCGACGGCCCGGCGGCGGTCATCAAGACACATCACAACGTCGGCGGCCTGCCTGATGAGCTTGGCTTTGAGTTGATCGAACCGTTGCGCGATCTCTTCAAAGACGAAGTGCGACAGATGGGCCTGGAACTCGGTCTCCCCGAACACCTCATCTGGCGTCATCCGTTTCCGGGACCGGGGCTGGCGGTACGCTGCTTGGGCGAGATCACCGAGCCGAAGCTCGAAACGTTGCGACAAGCGGACGCCATCGTCATCGAAGAACTGCATCGCGCCGGCTTGTACCGCAAAATTCAGCAGGCGTTCGCCGTGTTATTGCCGGTGCAGTCCGTCGGCGTAATGGGTGACGACCGCACTTACGAAGACGCTGTCGCCGTTCGTTGCGTGCAGACGGACGACTTCATGACGGCCGACTGGTATCACCTGCCGTATGACGTGCTGCAAAAAATCTCGACCCGGATCACGAACTCCGTCCGCGGCGTGAATCGAGTCGTCTACGACATCAGCAGCAAGCCGCCCAGTACGATCGAGTGGGAGTAACCTCACGCGGCTGCGAACGAAACGGGCGAGTCATACCGGGGCTATCACATCCCTCACGAGAAATGACATGAAACGAATCGTTCTCTCTGTTGCCGTCGCGATGTTGATGATTACGGCTGGCACAAGCGCAGACGCCGATGGGCCGATCCCCGTGCAGTCGGCACTGACTCGCGTCTTGGAAGAGGCTGAGATTCCGGCACGTGATGCGGGAGTCTTGGCCAAGCTCGACATCCGCGAAGGAGACAAGGTCACGGCCGGACAAATCATCGGTCAACTCGACGACGAGGATGCGCAGTTGGCATTGGCTCGCACTGTGTTGGAGTTGGCGATTGCGACGAAACAGGTGGATAACTCGCTCCCCATTCGCACGGCAGAGGCGCTCTTGCTTGAAGCGGAACAGGATCGCAAGCAAGTCGAACTCACGCACCGCATTGCCAGCCGAAAGTCGGACAATGATGTCTCCGTGCGTCATGCCAAGAAATCACGTGATGCGGCGAAAGCGGATCTGGATCGAGCACTCGCGGCACGCAAGGACTTTGCCAAAAGCGTTTCGCAGACTGAGGTCGATCGGTTGCGGTTGATCGTCGAGAAGCACGAACTGGAAATTGAGAAAGCGGAATTCGAGAAGGAGCTGGCCGATCTGCAGAAGCAGATTGAGGACTCCACGATCTTGGAACAGGATCAAACAGTCGAGCGATTAAAGCTGACCGTGGATCAAGCGCGTCTGCAAAAAGAGATTGATGGCTTATCACGTGATCTGAAGTCTCGACTCGTTGATCAAGCAAAGCTGCATGTGCAACGTCGGCAGATTCGTTCACCATTGGACGGCGTCGTGGTGGAAGTCTTTCGACATCGTGGCGAATGGCTGGAGCCAGGGCAGCGTGTGCTGCGCATCGTGCGGTTGGACCGTTTGCGAGTCGAAGGTTTTGTCGATGCGAAGCTGGTGCGCGGTGATCTCCGTGATGCGTCTGTCCGCGTTGAAGTGGAATTAGCGGACGACGTCAAAGCGAAGTTCAAAGGGAAAGTCGTCTCCGTCAGCCCAGAGGTTGATCCAGTCAATGGGCAAGTCCGCGTCTGGGCGGAAGTCGATAATCCGGGTCTCAGTTTGCGGCCGGGATTGCGTGCGGAGATGGTGATTGAAGCGGTGGGGAAAAAATAAGTGTTTGATCTCAGCGTAAGTAACCCGAAGCGTCAGCGAG
>JANNDA010000841.1:0-10968 GCA_031387195.1 Planctomyces sp.
CGATGGGCAATCAGCTTTATCTGGCGCTGAAGGCTCAAGGTGGCGGACGGTTGGGGACGCACGCGCTGCAATTGGCGTTTTCACGTTTGTCGAACATTGATTGGAAAGCACGATAAAAGCGGCGATGGTGCTTTGTAACCCGAAGCGTGAGCGTGGGCCGACGCTTCAAAAAATTCTGAATCCTTCGTTTTTGTAGAGCGTCCGCCCTCGCTCATGCTTCGGGTTACTTGGTCAACACGCCAATTCAGGTTTAACGATTAACTCACTAAAAAAACTCAAACACAGAGAATCAGATCATGGCAAGCAAAGGGGAAATGTTCGCAGGGCTGACAGTGGCGATGGTCACTCCATTCAAGGGGGGAGCACTCGACGAGGCCGGACTGCGAAAGTTAGTGGATTGGCACGTCGAGCAAGGGACTGACGTGATTTGTCCTTGTGGCACAACGGGGGAAAGTCCGACGCTGTCTCACGATGAGCATCATCGCGTGATTGACATCGTCTGCGCGCAAGCTCGCGGGCGAATCAAGGTCGTCGCCGGCACTGGTTCCAACAGCACGGCTGAGGCCATCGAACTGACCGTCGCGGCGAAGAAGTCGGGAGCCAACGGGGCACTCATCGTCGGGCCGTACTACAACAAGCCGACGATGGAAGGCTTTTATCTGCACTTCAAGGCGATCACCGAAGCGTGCGATCTGCCGATCATTCTCTACAACATTCCGGGCCGCACGGCCAAGAACATCGAGCCAGAAACGATCGCGCGGATCGGTGAGTTGTCGAGCGTTGTCGCCGTCAAAGAATCGACCGGCTCGATGGACCAAGCCTCACAGATTTTGGCCCTGAGCAACCTCACGTTGCTGTCAGGCGATGACAGTTTGACGCTGCCGTTGCTGGCCCTCGGTGGACGAGGCGTCGTGTCGGTCGTTGGCAACATTGTGCCGAGGGACGTCAAGTCGATGCTCGCCGCTTGGGACAAGGGTGATATTGCGACGGCTCAAACGTGGCACCGCAAACTGTTCCCGCTCTGCCGCGACATGCTGGGACTTTCGACGAATCCGATTCCGTTGAAGGCCGCGATGCAATTGCTCGGCCGCGACACGGGCGAAGTTCGCTTGCCGCTCACGCCGCTCGATGCCAAACAGCAAGAGAGCTTGATGAGTACGTTGAAGAAGTACGGGCTGCTGTGAGCGATTTCTAATCTGAAATTTGAAATCTGTAATTTCAAATCTGCACTCAGCGTTCTCAAACTGTTAATGCGTGACTTTTCATAATTGATCCAAAGCGGTGTCGAGCCACCGCACTCCAAAAGGGGATTCGCCGTGGTTTTTGGTTTTGGCCGCAAGGCTGACGAAGATGACGATGAGGAAGAAGAAGAAATTGAACTGGTACTCTTCCAGGGGGCATTGAACGGCAAAGACGCGAACCTCAAAGAGAATCAGCGATTGGTTCAGGCGGGACTGAATCCTGCCAAAGAATTGGTCACCGATGGTCTCTCGCGTCGGGCGGAAACCATTCGCATTGATCCCAAGGGGGAACGTTCGCAGGTCGCCTTCATCGTCGATGGAATGCCGTATGCCGGTGGCAAGCTGACGAAGCCACAAGGGCTGGCGATCACGCAGATGCTCAAGCTGGTGTCTGGTTTGGACATCAAGGTCCGCACTCAGCCACAGGTCGGCGGATTGAAAGCCCAGTGGAATGAGTTGCCTTGGGAAGTGACAGTCCAGACCAAACCGGTCGAGGGGGGCGAGCAGCTCATCATCAAGCTCCGCAACCTCAAAGAGAAAATGATTACGCCCGAAGATCTGGGCATGCCGGACTCGATGAGAACGAAAATCCGCGAGTGGTCCAGCCAGCACAAAGGAGTCAGTCTGGCGGTCGGTGGGCCAAACTCGGGTCTTACGACGACGGCGTTCGGGATGCTTCGCGGGGTGGACTGCTATCTCTATCAGATCCATGCCATCCGTCAGTTGGGGACTCGCGACGTCGTCAATGTCACGCAGTTCGAAACGAATGCTGCCGACGATCTCGAAACCACGCTGATGCGCGTTGTGCGCATTGAATCGGATGTGGCCTTCGTCGATCCACTCGTCGCACCGGAAATCACCAAGACGGTCTTCTCGATGCAAGAGAAGATCACGATCTTCAGTGAAATGCCGGCCAAGGATTGTGCCAGCGCGATCTTGCAACTGGTGCAATGGGTCGGCGATGCGAGCATCGTCGCCAACGGCCTCATGGGTGTGATCAACGCAAAACTGATTCGGAAAATTTGCCCGGACTGCAAGCAGGCGTATCGCCCGAATCCGAAGCTCATCGCCAAGGTCGGGCTCCCCTCGGACACAAAGACGCTGTATCGCAAACCGGTCGCCACTGAGAACGACAAAGGCGAGGTCGAGGAACCGCCTCCGTGCGAAAAATGCAACGACACCGGCTACTTCGGCCGCACCGGCATCTTCGAGTACATCGAACTGAGCCCCGCGATCAAGGAGTTGATCATCAAGGGAGCGGATGCGAACGCGATTCGTACTCAAGCTCGTACCGAAGGGATGGCGGTCTTCTCGAAGGACGCGCTGAGGCACGTGGCCAAGGGGATCACGTCACTCGAAGAGTTGCAGCGTGTTTTCAAGCCGGCTCCGTAAAACGACTCTGTGTTGGTGTGAACTTTTCGTGGGATAAGCTTCTATAGCTTGTCATCTTCAAAAGCAGTTCCGACAAGCTGGAAGCTTATTCCACGTAATTCTTCACAGACTCTGCGCGACATCTACCGAAGAGCCATCATGCCCGACATCAAAGTCGCCTTCTGGAACGTGCAGAACCTGTTTGATACCACCTCGTCTCCCATCGCGGCAGACTTGGAGTTCACGCCGGAGCAAGGTTGGACGGACGAAGTGCTCGCCGCCAAGGTCGTGAATCTCGCCAGCATCATTCGTCAAATGCACGGCGGTGCCGGGCCGGATTTGCTGGGATTGGCTGAGGTGGAAAACAAAGCCGTCGTCGAGTTGCTGCTCAAGGCAATCGGACGCGACGACTATCGCGTGGCGCATGTGGAGAGCCCGGACATCCGGGGCATCGACACCACGCTGATCTACTCCAACAAAACTTTCAAAGCTCCGAAAGTGTCCGACATCAAAGGACACCTCGTCCACTTGAGGTATCCGACTCGCGACATCTTTCAGGTCCGCCTGGAGCTGAAATCCAACGCAGCCGAGCTCATGGTGTTGGTCAACCATTGGCCCTCACGGAGTCGGGGACAGTACGAATCCGAGCCGCTGCGGATCACCGTTGCCGAACACTGCGGTCGGCTGGTCGATGCGGTGTTGCGGTTGCCTCGCAGCGAATTTATGGCGCTGCCCAATACGGCTGCGAGCCTGACGCAACTCAATGAACGCTGGAATCGCAACGTGCTCGTCATGGGCGACCTGAATGACGAACCCTACAACCGCAGTGTGCTCGATTATCTGCTGGGGACCAAAGACCTCGATCATCTTGAGGAAGAATTGAAGCCAACCGGCGGACGGAAAATTCCAGCTCCAGACAGTTACTTGGACCGCAAGGCATTCCTCTTCAACTGCATGTGGCCACAATTCGCCACACCGGATCAAGGTACGTTCTATTTCAGTGCCGCCACCAACTCGATGAACCTGCTGGACCAGATTTTGGTCTCGCGCGGCCTGTACTACGGCAAGCAGAAGATTCAAGTCGATCCTGCCAGCGTGCAGATCTTCCGAGCCCCGGAGATGACCACTGGCAGCGGGCGTCCCAAAGGCTTCGATCGAAAAACCAAACAAGGTTTCAGCGATCACTTCCCCATCACGGGCTTGATTCGAACGGTGTGACTCCGCAGTTGAGATCAGGCGAGCGGGGCGGCGTCAGCCCTCCGGTATTCTTGGCCCGGGCTGTGTCCGCAACCTAACCGAGTCACCGATCGTCAGGCGAATTCTCTGGCCCTGCTATTCGATTTTTTGTCCCACATTTTTTGTCATCTCTGCATTTCGAACGGCTGACAAAAAGATGTGGGACAAAGAGCCTGGCAATCCGCCTTGTCCTGCTCGCCAATTTGTCACAGGCTTCTTCGCGTGCCTACGTGATGTGCGCGCCTTGCGTCTCGACATACACGGCGTACAGCGAAGTGCTGCCGGTCATGAAGAGGCGATTTCGCTTTGATCCGCCGAAGCAGACGTTGCTGCAAATCTCTGGCAACAGGATTTGACCGATGCGGGTTCCTTCTTTCGGCTCGAAGACGTGAACGCCGTCGTAGCCCGCACCGACCCAGCCGGCACTCGCCCAAATGTTGCCGTCCACGTCGCAGCGGATGCCGTCGGCGAAGCCCGCTTTCTCGACTGTCTTGCCGTCGTCGCCCTTCATGGCCAGCTTCATTGAGGCGAACTCTTTGCCGTTCTTCAGTGTCTTCTCGTCGACGACGTCCCAGACCTTGATGTTCTTCGGCGCGTCGTCGTAGTGCGAAGCGCCCGTGTCGGCGACATACAGCTTCTTGTAGTCGGGCGAGAAGCAGATGCCGTTCGGTTTGAAGATCTCATCAGAGACCTGATGCAGCTTTCCGGTCTTGGCGTCGATGCGATAGATCGCCTCCTTCTGAAACGGCTGCACTGAACCGGTCTTCGCGTTGACACCTTCATAGTTCATAAGCGCTCCGTAGCCGGGATCGGTGAACCAGATATCGCCGTTCGGATGCACGACGCCGTCGTTCGGAGCGTTCAACGACTTGCCGTTGAACTCAGAGGCCAGCACTGTCATCGAGCCGTCATACTCGTAACGCACGACTCGCCGAGGACCGTGTTGGAACGAAATCTGTCGGCCGTGGAAGTCGAACGTGTTGCCGTTGCTGTTGCCGGCGGGGTTGCGAAACACGCTGACGTGACCGTCTTCTTCCAGCCAGCGCAATTGAACGTCGTTGGGAATGTCGCTCCACAACAGGTAGCGACCGACGCCGTTCCAGGCCGGGCCTTCGGCCCACAGCATTTTGTCGCTGTGATACAGCCGTTGAATCGGCGTGTTGCCGAGCGCGTACTTCTTGAATCGCTTATCCAGCGTAATGAGATCCGAATCGGGATATCGCGTCGGTTGAGTATTCGGCCCGTAATCGCGGGCGAGTGCTTGGCGTGTCATAACGGTCGCGGCGGCGGCAGCGGCCACAGTCAGGAAGGAACGTCGATCGGTGTTGGGAGCTGTTTCCATGAGGTCGTCTCCGTGGTGATTTGAGTGTGAAATCGTTGTCCGGTGAAAGGCCACCGCGTGGGCCGGATTTTGTCGTCGGCATTCCAATCAGAGAGACACCAGAATGCGAGCGATCAGGCCGTCTCATTCCGTACCGACCGGCGAATTTGGATGAAAACTGCACCTCGGCCAAGCGGCGATCTTACGGACTCAAGCTCTGTGACGCTTTGGTCTTGCCGCTCTTCCGGAAGAGCCAGTACAACCCGAACCCTACGAAAGTAGAGCGGAGTTTTCGGCAGTTTGCGAAAGCTCCGCTGACGTTTTGGGAGTCTAGGCGTTATCCGGCAGGAGGTCCGTGATCCGCCCAGACCGATCGGTTCCCGCTCTGCCCCCCTCGGTGAGACAACTCATGGCGACGACCGAATCTGATAGTGTTAAACAGGTCCGCGAAAAAATTATTCAGCTCGCAAAAGAGATCGAAGAGCATTCCCGTTCGGGGATGCCGCCCGAAGCATTTTTCAGCGAGTTTCTGAAACGCGTGGTTGGAGCAGTTGGTGCTCGCGCGGGAGCAGTTTGGTTGCGTAACGGCAGCGGCAAACTGAACCTCTTCACCGATTTGAACCTCAAGCAAACGGGCTTTTTCGATAAGCCCGATGCGCCGGCGCTCAATCAAAAACTTCTGGATGAGGTGCTCTCGAACGGACAAGCCTGCACGCATAGCCCGAATGACGGCAGTGGCGTGCAAGTCCCGACGAATGATTTAATCGTCCTGGCCGCGTTGCAGCAGTCGAAGCAATGCGTCGGCGTTGTGCAAATCTTCCAGCGAGTCGATACGCCGCAACAGGCTCGACCGGGGTTTCTGCAATTCGTCGAGCAGATGTGCGGCTATGCCTGCCGGTATCTCGATCGCCAAGCCGTTCCCAAAGTCACGCCCGAAGCGAAGACCAAGATCACCGAACAGTTCGAACAGTTTCTACTACAACTGCATCGCGGCTTGGACATCGACGAAGTTGCTTCGACGGCAGCCAACGATGGACGACTTCTGTTGGGCTGCGATCGTCTGGCCGTTGCCGTGCAGTACGGCAAGAAAACGGTCATCAAGGCAATCAGTGGGCAGGATGCAGTCCATCAGCGAGCGAACCTCGTGAAACGCATGGGGGCATTGGCCAACAAAGTCATTCTCATGCGCGAGCCGTTGACCTACACCGGCAAGCTCGATCATCTGCCGCCGCAGATCACCGCACCGCTGGCGGATTACATTCAAGAGAGCGGCTCGCGAATGGTCACCATCTGGCCGTTGTTCGAGAGTGAGCCGCTGCTGAAGCCCGACGATAAGGGCGTGAAGAAAGAAGACAAGCAGAAGACACCGATCGGCGGTTTGATCATCGAGCAGATTTCGGAAAGTCAGCCACGACCCGGCCTGCAGGAAAAAATCGAATCGCTGGCCGATCACGTGGCCGAAGCGATGCACAACAGCCAGACGTACCATCGTCTGTTTTTGTTGCCGTTGTGGCGGTTCCTCGGAAACACATTCCGGTTCATGCAAGGACGCGGCAAGCTCAAGGTTTTAGCGGGAGTGGTGGCGACCGCTGCTGTGATCGCCGCGCTGTGTCTTGTTCCCTGGGACTACCGAGTCGAAGGGGAGGGCCGTTTGATGCCGGTGGCCCAAAAAGACATTTTTGCTCCGTGGGATGGAACGGTCGCTGAGATCTACGTGAAGGGTGGCGATACGGTTGAAGTCGGCACGCCGCTGATCAGGCTGCGCAATGAAGAACTCGACGGGCAGTTGCTCGCAGCGCGGAATCTGGTCAACGAAAAAATGCAGTTGAAGTCCAGCCTCCTGAGCGAATTCAACGCGGCGGAGATGCAGGGAAACAAAGTGGAAATCAGCCGAATCGAAGGCAAGATTGCCTCGACGGAGGTGGAAATTCGTGGTGCTCAAAAGCAGGCCGCGAATCTGCAGAAGCGAATGGACCTGCTGAAAGTGCTCGCTCCGAAGGCGGGCACGATCGCGACCTTCGAAGTTGAACGGCAGTTGCTGCACCGACCGGTTCGTCGCGGTGAGATGCTGCTGGAGATCAAAGAAGAAGCTGGCCCGTGGTGGTTGCAGTTGGAAGTCGATGAGCACCGCATGGGTAAATTGCTGGGAGCGATAAAGGCCAAACGTCAGCCGCCGGATAATGATGCACCAATCACTGACGAAGAAGTTGTGGCGGCTCAAATCCCCTCAGAATATGTCTTGGCGACTAATCCTGAAGACCGTTACCAGGGAGTGCTGCGATCGATCGAGTCTCGCTCGAATGCCGCAGTCGCCAAAGATCGAGCCGTCGTTCGGGTGCGTGTCGATATCAACAAAGAAGATCTTCGAGATCGTCGTATCGGGGCCGAAGTCACCTGCAAAATCAATTGCGGCAAACGTAGCTTGGGTTACGTCCTCTTTGGCGACGTGGTCGAGTTCGTGCAACGCTATTTCTGGCTGTAGGCCGTTCGACACACGACGCACCCACATCCGCAGGCAGCCTTTGAAATTCGGACTGCCTGCGGATGGCAAAGCCGAACGACGGATGGGACACAAGAGCCGACAAACCTCCGCCACCAGCGATCTTTCCAATCAATCTGACTCAACAAGAGCAAACCGCTTTGAGTCGCAGGCGTAATTCTTGGAAGACGCTTTGCACGCGATCTGGCGGCGATCGCAGCCAATCAGTGGTTGTCTCGCGAACGAATGCCTGAGCTTCATTCGTGAGATAATCGACCGTGCTCTTGCCATCGACGCGGGCTCGCAGGCAGGCCGCCAAGTGCGGCACGATTCGTCGCTCATACGCCGCGAGTTGCAGACAGTCGGGCAAGACGGCGGCTGTGAGTGTCGTGCGATAGGCCGACCAGAACTCGGAAATCATCTCGAAGAACAGGTCGGCTTTCGCGGCGCTGCGAATCGTCTTGAGCAGCACGTGGCTCAGAAAGAATCCGAGGTCGAACGCTGGGTCGCCGAAATGTCCCGTCTCAAAATCGACGAGGGCAATATGCGGTGTCGGATGTGCGTCGTTGACGATCAAGATGTTTTTGGGACTGAAATCCGCCAAGACGAGGCATGCCTGCGTCGCCAGCGTTTCGTCAATGAGCCGCTCCAGTGCCGGCCGCAATTCGGAATGTCGTTCGGCGACAAATCGATAGAACGGATCGAGCCGCAGTTCGTCGAAGATCGTGCGATCGCCGAGTTGCTGCTTCAAGCTCGCGTCGTTCGCCGTCTTCGCGTGAATGGTCGCCAGAACTTGGCCGAGTTGTCGGGCAATCGCAGAATCGACGTCCTCGTTGAGCAGGCAGGTCTTCCAAACAACGTGCTCACGGGGGATCGCCTCCATTGCGATCAGAAAGTGGTCGCGATCCTCAAAGAGCAGTTTGGGAACGAGTCCCGGTGGCGTGCAGCCCTGCAAAAGTTCGAGCACGTCACGTTCGCGCCAGATCCGTTCCGGTTGGCTGAACCACGCCGCCTGAGTCCGTAGCTGGGCTCGCGATTGTTTGACGACAAAATCGCTTCCGTGAGGCACCGTCACACGCAGGACAACATTGGAAACTCCGCCCGAAAGCATTTCCGCATTCGCGGTGGCCGCGACGTCTGCGGAAAGGCGGCCGGTCTGCTGCAAATAATCAATCAAGTTGTGTGGGCCGAGTTCGATCATGGTCATGCTCTGTGAGAGGCCAAGCAGGAGTCATTTGCGGTCGGCCAGTTTGCCTGATCGAATCGCTCGTTGCGATGCTGACAGCCCGCGAAGTTCGCACGGTACGCATCTTCGATTTGGTCGCCAGCACGTCTTTCCGAACCATCGTCGAATTCGGAAAGGCATCGGCCAAATTAGCCGATCAGAAAAGGTTTGTGTTGAATTTGGGTCGCTTTGCGGCGATAAGTTTCAAGACCACTTCGCCTGGAGGCAGTTGAGTGGTTGGGTGATGACTGAAATTTCCCCTGAGTAAAGGAACGCGACGATGTTTTTCCGATGGCAATCGTGGGCTCTGGTTGGCGTCCTGGCTGTGAGTCTGGTGGCTCCCGGAATTACCGCCGATTCGAAAAAAGACAAGAAAAAGATTGTGCCGGTCGTGAAGGTCGATACCTCCGCCGAGCACATTGATGTGTTCGAGGGAATTGAGCAGGGACTGCTTGAGGTGCGGATGATCCCGAAGGATTCTCTCGGCGGAAACATGCTGGTCGAGAACAAAGGGGATAAACCGCTCAATGTCGATTTCCCAGCGGCATTCGTTGGTAAGCAAGTGCTGAAGCAGTTTGGCCAGCAGGGTGGTGGCCAGCAGGGTGGTGGCCAGCAGGGTGGCGGTCAGCAAGGTGGTGGCCAGGCACAAGGTGGCGGTGCCGGTGGTGGTCAACAAGGTGGTGGTGGCCAACAAGGTGGCGGTGGCCAACAAGGCGGCGGCGGATTCTTTTCGATTCCCCCGGATCGCATTGTTCGAGTCCCTTATCGCTCCGTCTGTTTGGAGCACGGCAAGACTGAGCCAGCACCACGCATGCATTACACGATCAGCAAGGTGAGCGACTTCCGTGATGACCCCGTCTTGGAAGAGATTCTGACGATGGTGTCCCGTGGACAGCTCGACGAGCAGAGTGCTCAAGCCGCAACGTGGCATATCACTGACAAGATGAGCTGGGAACAGCTCGCGGCGAAATCGACCCCGCACATTGGACGTCCCGCGACTCTGTACTTCACGCCGAATCAGATTGATCGCGCTCAAAGCATTTTCAGCACAGCGGTCGCTCATGTGAATGAACGCAAAGAGAATGACAAGACGGCAACCGCTTCGGTCAAATCCGGAAGCACGAGGTCAGCAACCGTCAAACGCGATTGATGACAACGAGCGGGATTGTGGTTCATGTCCAGAGACTCACTTCAGTGAGTCCCTTTTTCTTTGGAAACGTAGCACTGGCCCTACGGCTTGTCTGATCCGATCGGCAAATGAATCGGCGACCAAGACAACGTCGAATTTAGTGGTACATGATTCGTGACTTCGCCACCGGTTGCTAACCAGAATCGGTTGGCTTTTACGCCGGCATCCATGTTGTTGAGCGGCGTGGCGTCTCCGGTGAAACGGGCTTTGGTCAATGCGATCCAATCTCCTTTGGGTGTTTGCACCCAGCCGTTGCCGAATGTGGCTCGGCGAGTCTGTTTGGGCGACTTGCCGTCACGGCGAAAGTCTTCCAGAAACGAATACAGCCCGCGTAATTGATCACCGCCAGTCGCAGTACGAAATGTGGCCAAGTGCTTCCAGCTTTGGGGCTCATCCAAGCCAATGTAGGCCGCATAGGTGGTCTTGGATTTCTCGGCCTTTGCCGTGACGAGGAAGCGATAGGTCTGACCGATTTTCCAATTCAATTTGAGGAAGCATTGAGCACCAGTTCCTTCGTTGCCGAACCGGCCGATGCGAACATCTTTCGCTTGCTCCAAAACTTCCACACGACGATCTGCGGGGACTGAATTGGGATCATTTTGGTTACCCGGATCCCAGACCGAAAAGAGCACGACCTTATCTTCGGGGCCGCTCAATTCCTGAATACCGAAGTAGCCGTGATTGAAACCACAGACCATGAAGTAACTGCCGGGAACGGATTCTTCCACCGTCACTTCGTTGTAGAACGCCACGGCATCGGAGGCTGGAAAACCCAAATGCACCGATCGAGCAGCGTTCGGTTCCTCAGCGTTCAACACCGTTGAACTGAGGTTGCTCAGCAAAATCATCGTCACCAATAATAGTCGGCGTGAGCGCAGCATGAGGCGGCTTTCGAGCAAGTGTGAA
>JANNDA010000844.1:0-2714 GCA_031387195.1 Planctomyces sp.
AACCCGAAGAGGCTGTGATTTTATGTGGGATAGGCTTCCAGCCTGTCGTGTTTTACGGGGAATTCGACAGGCTGGAAGCCTATCCCACGCAAAGAATCACAGCCTCTCTGCGAAAGACGACAATCCAGGAACCCTAAGCCCAATACGTCCGGTCCAACGACCGGTAGTTGATCGCCTCGTTGAGATGTTCGAGCTTGATGGTTTCTGATTGCACGAGGTCGGCCAGCGTGCGGGCGACTCGCAAGATCTTGTCGTGAGCGCGCGCGGAGAAGCCCATCTCTTCCATCGCTTGTTTGAGCAGCGTCTCGGCATCCAATTCGAGTTTGCAAAACTGGCGAACCTGCCGTGTGGACATCTTGCCGTTGACCATGCCGGGTGTGTCACGAAAGCGGATCTGTTGAATCTCACGCGCGGTCAGAACCTGTTGTCTCATCGTCGCGCTGTCCGTGCCGACGCGGCCATCGGACAGTTCGCGGAATGGCACGGCAGGGACATCGACGTGAATATCGATGCGATCGAGCAGCGGCCCACTGATCTTGGCCATGTAGCGTTCAATCTGCATCGGGCCACATTGGCAATTCCGTTTCGGGTCACCTCGATAACCACAGGGGCAGGGGTTCATCGCGGCGACCAATTGCAGGTTGGCGGGAAAAGTGACGCTCCCCATTGCACGGCTGATCGTCACGTTGTTCTCTTCCAACGGCTGACGAAGTACCTCCAACGTACGGCGATTGAATTCCGGCAACTCGTCCAGAAACAGCACGCCGTTGTGAGCCAGACTGATCTCTCCCGGTGCCGGCGTGCTGCCACCACCGACAAGTCCCGCATCACTGATCGTGTGATGTGGCGAGCGAAATGGTCGTTGCAAAACCAGCGACTGTCCGCGGTCCAGTCGCCCAACGACCGACCAGATGCGCGTTGTTTCCAGACTTTCCTCTGGACTGAGTTGCGGCAAGATCGTGACGAGTCTTCTCGCCAAGAGTGTCTTGCCTGTTCCGGGAGACCCGATCATCAGCAGGTGATGCCGGCCCGCCGCCGCGACGGTGACGGCTCGTTTCGCGGACTCTTGTCCCTTCACGTCGGAGTAATCGACGTCGTAATGCCCGAACGCCTCGACCGCTTGTTGCCAACTGAAGTCGGCGGGTTCGATATCCAACTGCCCGGCGAAGAAGCCAACCGCTTCGGTCAGCGAGCCGATGGGGATGATGTGAATGCCATCGACCACCGACGCCTCCGGCACGTTGTCCAGCGGCACGAGCAAACCGAGCTTCCCTTGTTCGCGAGCCGCTAGCGCCATCGACAACACACCGCGCACCGGCCGGAGCGTTCCGTCCAACGCCAGTTCACCGACCGCGCCATAAGCCATCAGCCGTTCATGCGGCAGTTGACCACACGCGGCGATGATGCCCACCGCGATCGGCAAATCAAAGCACGCGCCCTCCTTTGGCAATTCTGCGGGAGAAAGATTGATGACCACTCGATCAATCGGCCGCGAGTAGCCACTATTCACCAGCGCCCGTTCGACGCGATGAGTGCTCTCCTTGACCGCCATTTCCGCCATGCCGACCAGCGTGACCTTCGGCAACGCACACGGCGAGATGTCAACTTCCACCTCAACCGGCTTCGCCTCGATGCCGACCAAAGAATATGAAAACAACTTCGCCAGCATCCGCTGCTCCCGTGTCCGGGTCGTTCACAATAAGATTCTCACGACGGGCGCGGAGCATATCGGTGCCTGTTGTCGGTTGCACAGTCAACGGCGTTGTTGGTTCTTGAACGAGGAGTGCGTGAAATGTCTTACGGTCTGTCGAACAATCGCGGTGGATTTCGGATTCGGCCACAGTGGATCATCGCGGCGATCATCGTTGCGGGAACGCTGATTCGGTATCTCGGAAATACTCAGGTGAATTCGGTCACTGGCGAAAAGCAGCATGTCGCGCTGTCGGTGTCGGACGAAATTTCGCTCGGTCTGCAATCGGCTCCGTCGATGGCCGCGCAGATGGGGGGCGAGTTCGATCCCAACTCCAAGTCCGGAGTTTTGGTTCGTGAGGTCGGCGAACGACTGGTTTCCAAAAGCCTGGCTCGAAAAAGCCCTTACAAGTTCCAGTTTCATCTGCTGCGTGACCCCGACACGGTGAATGCCTTCGCCTTACCTGGCGGGCAAGTCTTTATCACCATCGGTTTGCTGGCTCGACTGCAAAATGAAGCTCAGCTTGCGGGAGTGTTGGGACATGAGATTGGCCATGTGATTCATCGGCACGGAGCCCAACACATGGCAAAGGGTGAACTGGGCCAATTGCTCGTCACGGCCGTTGGTGTGGCCAGTAGCGATGAGCGACATTCCGGACGATCGAATCAAGCGATCGCCGGGATGGTCAATTCCATGATGCAACTGAAATACGGTCGCGGAGACGAATCGCAATCGGATCAATTCGGGCTCGAAGCAATGACTGCCGCTGGCTACGACCCGTCGCAGATGCTCGGCGTCATGAAGGTGCTTGCCGAAGTCTCGAAAGGAAATCGGCAGCCCGAATGGATGGCCTCGCACCCGTATCCCGAACATCGTCACGAGCAAATTGAAACGTGGCTTCACGAGAAGTATCCCAACGGGATTCCCGAAACATTGACGATCGGCCGAAAGTTCAAAGCTCGCGAGCAGCGACTCGCCCGTTAAGACAGTGCAGCGAGGCCGCACAAGTAACCCGAAGTGTGAG
>JANNDA010000866.1:0-5440 GCA_031387195.1 Planctomyces sp.
CTGATGAACGCTGTCGAAGCGGCGACGGCTCGCTCGAAGGAACTGGGGCAATGAAACAAACCCCACCGAGCTTGCCTCGGTGGAATCGGGCCTTTGCACTACGAGCGGACTCACGGCGTAGTGCAGAGGCCCTGAAACCACTGAGGCAAGCTCAGTGGGGTTTGTGCCAAACTCAGCCGCGAGAGGTATCAGCATGGTTCATCAATCTGGGGAAAGTTTGAATGCCGGAATCCTACTCCCAACCACCGAAGCCCTCTGAGATTGCTGAATCGGCTGATGCGTCGAAGCCTGAGCCGACGGTTGCGATGTCGCAGAGCGATGCGATCGGGCAGGTGCCAACATCAGTCACGCAAGCGCTTTCTCGAAGTCAAATCACTGGCAGTGGCGCGGTGAGCGGTTTGATGCGAGCGGTCGAGTGGGAGAACAAGGAACTCGGTGAGTTCCGGCTGCTGCGACGCATCGGTGGCGGCGGTATGGCTGAGGTGTGGCTGGCCGAGCAGAGATCGCTCAAGCGGCAGGTGGCCGTGAAGGTCATGCGACCAGACATTCAAGCAGATGAAACCTGCCGCAAACGTTTTGAGCAAGAGGCTCACGCAGCGGCGGGGCTCAATCATCCCAACATCGTCCAGGTGTATGCGATCGGGGAGTCTGACGGCATTCGCTACATCGCTCAGGAGTACGTCCAGGGAATGAATATGCGGGACTATATCGCCAAGAAAGGCCCGCCCAAATTTGAGATCGCGCTGCATCTTTTGAAGCAAGTCGCCGGTGCGCTGCAAGCCGCCGCCGATGCTGGGATCGTGCATCGTGATATCAAGCCGGAGAACATTCTGCTGACGAAGAAGGGGCTGGCGAAGGTCGTCGATTTCGGACTGGCTCAACTGACGCAAGGGGGCGATCTGCGGTTGACTCAAGCGGGCATGACGATGGGAACGCCGCTTTACATGAGCCCCGAACAGGTTCAGGGCCAGAAGGTCGATCACCGCAGCGATCTGTATTCATTGGGGGTCACGTTCTTTCATTTACTTTCGGGGCGTCCGCCATTTCGCGGTGAGACGGCATTCGCGGTGGCGTACCACCAAGTGCATACCCAGCCGCCGTCGTTGTCGGAATTGCGGCGCGACCTGCCGACGTCCATTTGTCGCGTCGTACAGCGGATGATGGCCAAGCTGCCTGACGAACGGTTTCAATCGGCTCAGGATCTGTTGCGCGAACTGCGCGACATCCACAAGAACGGAGTGACTGCGGACGACGAGCAACCGAAGGCCGCAGTCATGGGCATCACGGTGCGTGATCGAGTTCGACTCGCCGCATCGTGGTTGAGTCCGATCGATCATCCGTGGGTTTCTTTTGTGATTTGGGCGGTCTTGGTCGGAGCCGTTTCCGCATCGGTCGGAGCAAGGGTCGATCGCACTTCCGTGTTGCGGCAACCGATTCGTAATCAGTCGCATGTGAAAAAGATGCCGACGATTGCCGAGCAACTCAGTCTCGCGCGGCGCGAGAACACCGATGATGCGTGGCAGGCGGTGCTCACTCTGTTTCCAGGAGACGCGGTGGAAAAGCAGGAGGCTCGTCAAGCGATGATTGTTCGCTTGCTGCGGCAACAGCGATTTGAAGAGGTGAAACGCCTGAGCCGTGAGGTCATTGAATCGCGCACTGCTCCGCCGCCACAAATACTGGCGGGCGCATGGGCGGGACTCGCGCTGGCGGAGGGGCTGACGGGGAATCGCGAGGAAGCTCGGCGGTTGGCTGATCGAGAAGTTCGTCCGCGTATGCAAACGCTGTCGATTGACCTGCGGGACTGGCTCCAAGATTTTTTGGAGACTCGCCGCCCGCCGATGAACGGGCAGCCCGGCTTGAACGGTCCTCGACGTCGGCAAGACTTCGAAGGTCGGCCTCCAGAATCAGACAGAGGTCCTCCGCCACAGCGGCCAAATGACCGCGATCCCGAACGATAGTCTCAACGTCGTCATTCCCAATGAAAGGAGTGCTCCGTCGAGTCGGAGCACTCCAGGGTCGCGTTACACGGTTCGTTGCTCGCGTTTGAGCCACGTGTTGGCCTCCACGTCGTTGACGAAGACTTCTTTGACGGGCTCCCAGCGCAGTTTGCGGCCCAGTCGCATCGCGATGTTGCCAAGGTGGCAGGTTGTGATCGAACGATGCTGGTTGATGACATCGGACAGCGGCTGCTGACGCGACTGGACGCAGTCGAAGAAGTTGCCCATGTGGTTGATGATCGCGTCGAGCTTGCCGACTCGCGGCGGTCGCGCCAGGTTGTCGTGTGCGTAAAGGTTGAAGTGCTCGCGATCGAGCGGACGTTTCGCCAAGTCTTCGACCGGCTTCCCTTCAAGGTCGCCGCGGTTCACGAACAGGCGGCCTTCCGATCCCTCGAACAGGATGCCGTTGCGGCCGGTGTCGAGCACTTCCAGTACGACGCCGTTCGCATAGCGGTACTTGGCGGAAAAATCTTTCGCGACGTTGTAGCCGTTCTCGATTTGCGGAAACGTCGCCGTCCCTTCGATCTCGACCGGGCCGCTCGGTTCGGCACCGAGGATGCCCCACTGAGCGATATCGACGTGATGAGCGCCCCAGTCGGTCATCTGGCCGCCGGAGTACTCGTACCACCAGCGGAACGTGTAATGGCTCCGCTCCTTGATGTACGGCAGGTCGTGTGTCTGCCCCTGCCACAGATTCCAATTGAGGTGTTTCGGCGGAGGCTCTTGTTTGAACGGACCACCTTGTACGTTCTTGCCCAGCACGACCGAGACTTTTTTGAGTTCGCCGATGCGACCGGAGCGAACGATCTCGCACGCTTGCCGAAAGCGATGATCGCTCCGCTGCCACGAACCAACTTGCACGATGCGGTTGGTTTGCCGCACTGCTTCGACGATTTGTTGGCCCTCGTCGATCGTCAGCGTCAGCGGTTTCTCGACATAGACATCTTTGCCCGCCTTGCAGGCTTCGATGACCATCGCCGCGTGCCAATGATCCGGAGTGCCGATCGTCACCACGTCGATGTCACGACGTTGCAGCAGTTCCCGATAGTCCTCGAATAATTCCGCTTGCGGGTTGAATTGTGCCTTCGCCTTGTCGCCGATCTCGCGATCAACATCGCAAATCGCCACGATGTCGCCGTGAGCTTGCGCCTTTTCGGCGATGACGCTCCCTTGATAGCGCATGCCGATCGCACCGATCTGCGGCCGCGCGTTGGGCGATTTCGGCTTGTCCTCGGCCGTGAGTGAATTGACGAAGAGGACTGGGCTTAACGAAGCAACCAGTCCGGCCGCCGAAGCGTGCAAGAGGTCTCGCCGATTGAGCGACAACGATGATTGAGAAACGCAGCGATCCGACATCAGGCAGTCTCCGTCGAGCAACGTAGAGTTGAGACAATGTGAGTGCAGTTTGACGGCGGGCTGTCACTGCGGCAAACGCGAAAACACAAAGTAACCCGAAGCGTCAGCGAGGGCGAACGCTCCAGAACGCAATGATCAGTCTGAGGCGGCGTCACTCGGTGCATCACGAACGGCTGGAACATCGGACACTTCGGCAGCCCCGAAATTACTCGCGTAACGTGCCTTGTTGCACAAGCCGTTCTGACTGATGCAATACCTGCCGCTCGCATGGCAGACATGTTGAGTACGTCTCGCATGAGCGTGCCGACGCGATCAGTCACCGTCATGCGATCGCTCAGAACTTCGGCACCATTCGTTGCTTGTCGCACGCTGCGCGGATCATGCCTTTCTGGTGTTTGAGGCCGCGCGAACGAACGTCATTTCCCACCGCCTGCCGCCGATACAACGGATTGAATTCGTGACTCAGCCAGAGTCGTGCTCTCAGTTCGTGGCGATCGACAGCCCCCAAGGCTTATCGCGCGTCAGGAGTCCTGCGATATGAAATCTCCGTTTGTTCGCTTTAGCCAGTTCGTTCGCTCTCCATTAACAATCGCCGCGCTTGGGCTCTGCACCGCCTGGGGATGTCGCCATCTTCCCGGTACTCACCGACTGAGTGATCGCGATGAGATTGTGGAATCGTTTGCCGACGATCGTGAACTCGCCGAGGAGACCGGAGGCTACGAAGAGCCGCTGCCTCCCACCTCCGCGATTATTGATCCGCGTTGCACTGAATCGCCGATCGTCAACATCGACGAAGGACGAGAATTGTTCGCCCCGACGCCGCGACTGAAGGACGAGCCCGTACCGACGAAACCGGTTGCTCCCGAAAAGCCGCTGCCAACAATTGCTCCGAAAGCAACTGTCGAACCGACGGTGCCGACCAAGAAAGTTGCCCCACCAATCAAGCCAGAAGTGAAACCTGCGGACAAGCCCGTCAAGGTTGTTCCGAATGGCAAACTCGATGTCCCACCGGAGCCGGAATCCCAAAAAGACAAGGCGGAACCGCCCCTCAAGGTTGAGGACGTTCCCGCTAAAAAGGCGAAAAAGCCCGCCAAAAAAGCGGCAGCACCTGTTGAAGCAGAAGATGCTCTGGAATTCGATGAGCCAAAGTCCAACGAAGAGTCGGAGACGAGGCCATCGGAAGATGCTCGGCTTAATGATTTCGCGGAGAAGCTGGCTGAAAGCATTGAGTCGCTCAAGAACGCGGTCACTCGTCAAGAACGCTTGGTGCAGCCCATCGCTCCAGTAGACGAGTTCGTCGGTGACGAAAAACCGCTGATCGTTCCGAATACGGAACTGCCAGCCAAAGTTGAGTTCAGCAAGGTTGAGCCCAGTGAGGTCACTCCGCTGTTTGCCAGCAAGTCTCCCGCACCTGCTGAGCCCGTTATTGAACAGTCTCCCGTTGAATCCGCCCCCGTTGAATCCGAAAGTGCCGCGTTAGACAACGAAGTCTTGTCGCTCGATGCGCACTGCGATGGGCTCGTGTTCGATTCAGAAGGCTTTGGCTACGTGTCGCATCGCGATCACATCGTCAAGTTTTCGCCTTCCGGAGAGAGCAGCGTTTGGGCCTCGCTGAAGAGTCCGAAGGGACATCGCATTGAACCCGAAGGAACACATCTTGTCTGCGATACCGACCGTCGTGCCGTGGTGCGGTTGTCGTTTGAAGGCAAAGTCATTGGCGTTGCGGCCAATGAATGCAATGGCGCACCACTACGAGCACCGCATGAGATCGCCGTTGATCCGCGAGGTGGCTTTTACTTCACTGATCCCGGTTACGTGCAAGTGAAAACTCCGATTGGCAAGCTGCATTACGTGGATCGACTCGGCAAGGTTTCGATTGTTGCCGCCAAGATCGGTTTTCCGACGGGAGTCGTCTACGACCCGGTTCGCTTGCGACTGTTTGTGGTCGAGTCGCAGTTCGGCCGTGTGCTGGAATTCAAGCTTTCGGAGCCTGGCAAGATCGACTCGCATGAAGTGTTTGCAGAACTGCCGAAGTTGCCCGACAACGAATATCACCTCGCTGGGCTGTGTTTGGACGGGGACGGGAA
>JANNDA010000896.1:0-5573 GCA_031387195.1 Planctomyces sp.
TGGATTCGCTGGCAGAACGCGAACAGCGGCAACGGAAACCGAATCCGGAATCGCTCAAGAAGTAGCCAGTGCGTCGGCGTTTTTGGGCTCTCCGTCATTCGTGTTGATGCTTGTGTTGGATCAGCCGTTCGAAATGCAGAGCTGACAAAAAAATGTGGGACAAAAAAATCGAGAAGCAGGGCCAGAGAATTCGCCTGACGATCGGTGGCTCGGTTGGGTTGCGGGTGCAGCTCGCGCCAAGTTGATCCGATCACTCCAATGACGCCGATTGACCAAGTCAAAGTCCGTTTCTGCTGCGGCGAGAATGGCTGAGTTGGTTGCAATCCGGCGATCCCAGCCATCTAATTTTGTGGCTTTCCTGGCTGGGAAGCTCGGTCGGCTTGCGGGATTGATCAAACTGCCGCGAGCCAGTGTGCCGGAATCGGTTGAGCGTCCAGAGAGGAGGCTCGGCCAGTGGGTCCAGGTTTGATCGAACTCAACGAAAGGGTGCAGCCGATGCGGCTTGCTACGAAGTGTTTGAAGTTGTCGGCCCTTGTGGGCCTGCTGGGAATTTCGGTTTGGACAATCGGATGTGGCGAACAATCAGCCGCTCCGAAAGCTGGTGGTTCAGTTGCCCCGGCGGCGAAGGCCGGTGGTGACGAAGCGGGTTCAGCCAAGGGTGGCGGAGTCGATGTGCCGGATCAACCGGCTGACGCGGCTAAGCCAGAAGGTGGCGACGCGAAGGAAGAGCCGAAGGGCGACGACGCGAAGAAAGAAGAACCCAAGGCTGACGAAGCCAAGAAGGAAGAAAAGTAACTGACTCAGGTTGGTTTTGAATTGAAGCGCCGTGGCATGAGCTGCGGCGTTTTTTATTGGTTGAGGTTCTGAGCGATGACCGAAACGTTGACAAACAATTCCGGCTGGTCGGTGCTGCTTGAAGACGGCCCGGTTTTGGCGATCAACAAGCCTGCCGGCTTGCTCACACAAGCTCCGGCGTCAGTCCCCTCGCTGGAGGCGGAAATCAAAGCGTGGCTCAAAGCGCGGTTCGATAAACCGGGCAACGTTTACCTCGGAATTCCGCATCGACTCGATCGAGGGGTTTCGGGGGTCATCCTCTTCACGAAAAACTCGAAAGCGGCGGCCCGCATGGCCGAGCAATTCGAGAAGCGGCAGGTCCGCAAAATTTATTGGGCCATTGTCGAAGGAGTGCCCGCTTCCGCTGCGGGAGAGATGCAAGATTGGTTGCTCAAACTGCCTGAGCAATCGCGTGCGGAGATCGTCGAACCCGGAACGCAGGGAGCGCGCGAGTGCCGACTGTCGTACCGAGTGCTCGCGCAATCCGACTCAGAAATTCTCGGATCGCATTCCTTGGTTGAAATCGAACCGCACACCGGCCGCATGCACCAAATTCGAGTCCAGTTTGCTCATCGCGGCTGGCCGATCATCGGCGATGAACAGTACGGTTCGGCTCGCAGCTTGCGAGGATTGTTGCCGCAGTTAGACATCGCTGATGCACGCGGATGTCCAATCGCGTTGCACGCCAGATCGCTGACCTTTCAACATCCCGTCCGTTACGATTCGCTCACCGTCACGGCTCCATTGCCGGATTATTGGCCGCTATCAATAGCACCAAGCGATGTTCCGCTCGATGGTGACTCGGTGCCGACATCCGCTTGAATTTACTCCAGAAGGAACACCTCATGAGCAAACGCCTTGTCTGCTGGTCTCTCGGTCTCGGTTTGATTCTTGGTGGTGCCGTTGCCGGCGCGGCCTTTGTCGATGAATACAAAAGCGGCATTGTCTGGCCAAAACCGGCGATCATTGATGTTGGTCCCGGCCCGGCTACTTCCGCACCTGTGCCGTCTGATGCGATTGTGCTCTTCGACGGCAAGGACTTGTCCGGCTGGCAGGGGGGCGATCAGTGGATCGTGGCTGACGGAGTGGCCACCACGGCCAAAGGTGGCATCACATCCAAGCAAGCGTTTGGCGACTGTCAGGTGCATCTTGAATTCGCCACGCCAGAAAAGGTCGAAGGAAAAGGGCAGGGGCGAGGCAATAGCGGCCTGTATTTAATGGGCCAATACGAGGTGCAAATTCTCGACTCGTTCGACAACGAAACCTATTTTGATGGCCAATGCGGATCGATCTACAAACAACAGCCGCCGATGGTGAACGCCAGTCGCAAGCCGGGTGAGTGGCAGACCTACGACATCGTCTTCACCGCTCCCTGTTTTGATGAGAGCGGGAGTGTCGCCAAGCCCGGCTATGTCACCGTCCTGCACAACGGAGTCGTCGTCCAGAACCATTTTGAATTGCAAGGGGCGACCAGCTACACCGAGCCTGCGAAATACTCCAAGCACGCCGACAAGCTCCCGTTGCACATTCAATTTCACGGCAACCCCACTCGCTTCCGCAACATCTGGGTCCGCGAAGCGATCACTCCGCTGGTGGGCAAAAAGCCGGCGTAGTCGATCACGTCGTCGTAGCATTGAGGAGCGTTCATCGTGCGAATTGTCCAACTTCAAACTTCTGATCGCGGGCGTCGTTTGGGGGTCATCAACGGCGACAAAGTCCTCGACATCACTGAGATCGCTGGCCTACCGACTCTGCGCTCGGTTTATGAAGCGTTTCAACTCGCACAAGAACGAGGTTCATCGCTCAACGAAATCCTCGCCGCACGGGCCAAGGATTCGTCGAGGCGATTTGATTACAAGGACGTCCTGGCCTCCGAGCCCGGCAGCGGTTGGCCCTATTTGCTTTCTCCCGTCGATCATCCTGATCCGTATCGGGCACTCGTGACGGGGACCGGGTTGACTCATCTGGGCAGCATGAAGTCCCGTGACGAGATGCACGTGGCCAACTCACCGCAATCGACACCTAACTTGGGTATCGCACGTAACTCAACAGGCGAGCCGGGTGGCGTCAGCCCCCGGACGGGCGACGGACAAAATGTTCGGGGGCTAACGCCCTCCGGCTCACCAGAGACTGCTCCGAAGACAGACTCCGCGAAGATGTTTGAAATGGGCCTCTCCGGCGGAAAGCCCGAAACTGGACAGCGAGGCGTCGCGCCCGAATGGTTTTACAAAGGGAACGGCATGATCCTGCGCGGGCCGCGAGCGGCTCTCGATATCCCAGAATTCGCACTCGATGGCGGTGAAGAGCCGGAACTCGTCGGTTGCTATGTCGTTGATCGCGATGGAAAGCCGGTGCGTCTGGGCTTCGCGGTCGGAAACGAATGGTCCGATCATCCCACTGAGAAGATCAACTATCTCTATCTCGCTCCGTCAAAGTTACGGACATGCGCCGTCGGGCCAGAACTCAACACGGAGTGTGACTTCCAAGAAATTCCGCTTCGTTGCACGGTGACTCGTGGCAAGCAATTGCTTTACGACAGCGGCCCGCTTTTCAGCGGCGAGAAACACATGTGCCACTCGTTGGCGAACCTCGAAGACCATCATTTCAAGTATCCGCAGCATCGCTTGCCAGGCGACGTGCATCTGCATTTCTTCGGAACCAGCAAGCTGAGTTTCGGAACGCGCACGTGGCAGTATGCCGACGGCGACCTCGTCAAAGTCGAAGCCCCCGGATTCAGCGCTCCGCTGACGAACCGTGTGGTCCGAGCACACGTCGGGCAACCTTCAACAACACCTCCGACCGCTCACACTCTTTGAGACGCCAGACGTAACTTGCCCATGTCTGCCAGAACTTGAAAACGGGAGAAATCATGGCAGCAAGAAAACGAACGCAGGCGAAGTCCAATTCCGATCTGAAGTCGAAAGCAAAGAGTTCGCCGGGGATTCGGCCACGAGTGAAAGTTTGGCTGGAGGTCGGCGACGATTACGTCTTCGGTTGGGGGATCTGCGAAATCCTGCTCGCCGTGCGCGAAACTGGAGCGATCAAAGAGGCGGCAGCTCAGTTGGGCAAGAGCTATCGCTACGTCTGGGGGCGCGTGAAAGATGCCGAAGCGACATTGAAACAACCGCTGGTTGAGACGCGAGTCGGTGGTGCGATTCAACAACGCAGCGATCTGACGCCGTTGGCGAATCAACTGGTCGAAGACTTCGTCGCGTTCCGTGCGCGGATGCTGGACGTCGCTCGCGAAGAATTCGCTTCGCGATTCGAGACGCTCAAGCCGTGTGCTCGTGGCAAGCGCTGAGGAGGCTGCGTTTTGCAGGCTTGGGAACTACAGTGTGCCAAATCGTTTGGTGGTGCGATTCGCCGGAGGAGGTTCAGCATGAGTGTGTGGGCATTGGGAGTTCATCCAGGACTACAAGCAGGCGGGCGGTTGCCGACGCTATCGCGAGCGGACTCGCAGGTTCGCGCGGCGGAATGGTCGGTGTGGATTCTGATGGGCATTGCGGCGGCCTGTGCGTCGGCGTTGCCCGATTGGAATTTGAAGATACCGGGGCACGCGATACTGCGATCGGTCTTTCCGATGGCACTGGGATTGTCGCTGGCTCCGCGTCGTGGAGCGGGAAGCGTGATGGGATTGATGGCCCTGGCGACCGCCTTCAGCTTGCGGGTTTCCGGCATGGCAGAAGTCGGTTTTGGTGCGATGACCAGCTTGACTCTGACCGGGCCGTTGTTGGATGTCGCGTTGAGAAAAGCTCGCGCAGGCTGGCGTCTATATGCCGGGATCATCATCGCGGGGTTGTCGAGCAATCTGATCGCGATGGCCATTAAGGTCGCCGAGAAATTGCTGTCTGGTGGCGGAGGCGGCGGCAAACGGTCGTTTGGAGCTTGGCTCACACAGGCGGCCTGGACGTATCCGTTGTGCGGTGTGTTGGCGGGGTTACTCAGCGCGGCGGTGTGGTTCCGTTGGCAAACGCGTGAACTAACGAAACCCGAAGCGTGAGCGAGGGACGCCGCTTCAATCCATAACGATTTGGATGCAACTTCTCGTGAAGAGTTCGCCCTCGCTGACGCTTCGGGTTACTGAAACGCGCAACCAAACAATCATCTGAGAGGTTGGCAATGATTCTGGTTGGAATTGACGATACCGATTCGCTGGAGTCTCGCGGGACGAACAAGCTGGCTCGCGAATTGGCGCGGCAGGTGTCGGCGAAGTTTCGTTGCCGAGCGATCGTGCGGCATCAATTGTTGTTCGATCCGCGAGTTCCCTTCACGAGTCACAACGGTTCGGCGTGCATTTGGCTGGAAGCTCGCAATGGTGAAGCGACAGCAGGAGAACTGGCGACGCTGTTTGACGACCTGCGAGCCGGCATGTTGGCTGATTTCATTGAAGGCAGCGATCCGGGCCTCTGCATGGCAACGCACGTTCCGCCGGAGATCACGGCGTGGGGCCAACGCTGTCAGCAAGACGTCGTGACACAGGCCGAGGCACGTGACCTCGCCGTACGTTGCGGAATTCCGTTGGAAGGTTTGGGCGGTACAAATGGCGGAATTATAGGTGCGCTGGCCGCGATTGGGCTGACGGCAGACGGCAACGACGGCCGCTTGGTTCAATGGCAAGAATGGCCAGACGAACTGACCGGTCCAACGCCAGTCGAGCGACTTTGGGAACGAAACATCGAAGTCCGAGTACTCGCAGGCGAAGCCGTTAACAATCTGCGACCGGCTCGATCCGACGGCCA
>JANNDA010000907.1:0-12821 GCA_031387195.1 Planctomyces sp.
TGAATCGTGTCGCAAGGCAAAACTGCGTGCGAAACGACTACCGCTCGCAACGGCTGTCGAATGTGACCCCAAGACTGGGGTCTCAATCACAATGGAAGATGGCTGTCGTGTCTTCATTCCATTGGCCGAATTCCATGAACTACGCGGAGCCACTCACAGCGAACTTCGTGACGTGGTCTTGCGGATTCAAGGCCATTCGATCGAGTGGCCGCAGCTCGATATGCGTTTTGATATCTGTGAAAGATTGGCCGACCTCTTCGGAATGCGTGCGATCATGGCCGAGACTTTCGACAGCCAGGGCGGACAAACGAAGTCGCGTGCCAAGTCGGCTTCTTCGCGTGCGGATGGGCTCAAAGGAGGCCGACCACGCAAGCCAGTCGAAGTGGGATGAATAGGTTTTCAAACCACATTGACCGAAACTAACACGAAACAATTCCGGTACATCGCGTGTTTGATCGTCGTCCCTCAAATGATTCTGCCAGTGGATTTGTCTTGGAGTTCCGCATGAGCCGTTCGTTCTTCGCCGTCGTCTTGATTGTCTGTTTGATGATGACTTCATTCACTGGGCAATCAACGGGATTCACTGGGCAATCAACGGGCGCGGAAGCTTCTCGTGAGGCAACGCTCGGTCGATCGGTGACGACCGCCAGTCTCACGGACTATCGCGGGGCCAGCGTTTTGCTGGAGGACTTCAAAGACAAGTCGGTCGTCGTGCTGGCGTTTCTGGGGACTGAATGCCCGCTGGCCAAGCTGGCCGCCGCGAAACTGAATGCATTGGCCAAAGAGCTTGAGCCGCGCGGAGTGGTGATTCTGGGGATCAATTCCAACCGACAAGACTCACTGGTCGAACTGGCCGCTCAAGCGAAAGAGCAAGCGATCTCGTTTCCGTTGTTAAAGGATGCTGGCAACAAGTTGGCCGATGCGGCGGGTGCCGTGCGAACGCCGGAGGTAATCGTGCTCGATCGTGAGCGGAAAGTGCGCTACATCGGTCGGATTGATGATCAAGACGGGATCGGCTTTCGACGTGATTCCGCGAAGCGGCGTGATTTGAAAGTGGCTGTCGAAGAACTTCTGGACGGCAAGCCGGTCAGCGAGCCACTGACTGAAGTGGAAGGTTGCTTCATCGGCAAGGTGCGCGAGCCGAAATCGAGCAGTGACGTGACTTACTCCAAGCAGATCGCGCGCATCCTTCAGGAACGCTGCGAAAATTGTCATCGAACGGGACAGGTCGCTCCTTTCGCGATGAGCAGTTACGAAGAAGTCGTCGGTTGGGCTGAAACAATCGCCGAAGTTGTTCAAGACAACCGCATGCCGCCGTGGCACGCGAATCCGCAGCACGGCAAGTTCTCGAACGCTCGCAATTTACCGGATGACGAAAAACGGCTGATCCAAGAATGGGTCAAAGCGGGTGCTCCCGAAGGAGATCGCAACGATCTCCCCGCTCCGAGATCATTCGTCGATGGATGGCAGTTGCCGCGCGAACCGGACATGGTGGTCACGATGCGCGACAAGCCCTTTGATGTCCCCGCCTCAGGAACTGTGCGGTATCAGTATTTCTCCGTTGATCCGAAACTGACTGAGGACAAGTGGGTCGAAGTGGCGGAGATTCAACCGGGCGAACATTCGGTCGTGCATCACGTTTTGGTCTTTGCGAAGACCGAAAGTGAACTGCGGAAGTTTGATGGCGAGGGAGCGTTTCTGGCCGCTTATGTTCCTGGGTTTCTGCCGCAGCGATATCCCGTCGGCATGGCGAAGCTGGTTCCCGCCGGAGCGAAGTTGATTTTTCAAATTCATTACACGCCCAACGGCAAAGCGACTACCGATCAAAGCCGCATCGGTTTGTGCTTTGTCGATCCGGCGAAAGTCACTCACGCGGTGATGACCAGTGAAGCTCGGCAAGCCCACGGACTCGTGATCCCGCCAAAAGTCCACAATCATCGTGTCGAGGCGGATTCGCCGCGTTCACCGCTTGATGTCCAGATTCTGAATCTGATGCCGCACATGCACGTGCGCGGCAAATCGTTTCGCTATGAATTGCTGACCGCCGACAACCGCCGTGAAACGATCCTGGACGTGCCGCGTTACGACTTTAATTGGCAGACCTCATACCAGCTTGCCGAACCGCTCACCGTTCCGGCGGGCGGCTCGCTGCACTGCACGGCTCACTATGACAACTCGGAACGCAACCCCAACAACCCGAATCCCAACGACACGGTTCGCTGGGGCGAGCAAACTTGGAACGAGATGTTGATCGGCTACTTTGACATCGCCGTCCCGCGAGCGGCCTTCGACGCCGGGCGATCGACACCCAAGGTCAAACCGAAGGCAGCAAGCTCAAATCGTACGGCGTTGGATCTGCCGCGCATTCTGGAGCAGATCCAGAAACTGGACGTGAACAAAGACGGCACGCTCACGATCGACGAAGTCCCCGAACGATTGCGGCCCATCTTCAAACAGCTCGATCTCAACGGCGATGAGAAACTGACGACCGACGAAGCACGGAAAGCGATTCAAAAGCAGCGGTAGCCGCGTGAAGGTCTGCCGTGACATCAGCCGCCGGGCGCTAGCCGGGATTACTCACCACGGATCACACGAAGTTCACGGATGATTCAGGGATGAAGGAAGTTGCGCCGAGAATTCGCCATCAGTAGTTTCGACAGTCTGTTTTGCTGTCGCGCAATCAAGATCCGAATTACTCCGTGACATCCGTGTGATCCGTGGTTCCTTCTTGAATAATTTGGGCTAGCCCACGGTTCATCTTTCGCACGGCGAATACCTGCCACGCCAAGTACACGGTCTTTCCTTGATACTGACGCTTCAATTCTGGAGCCCAGCGATCGAGTTCAGCTCGGCTGTTCCCATCCATCCCATCGTAGTCGCGCATCCCTCTGGAAAATTCCTCCGGATCACCAAGCAGACCGTTCTCTCGCAGCCACGTGAATCGCGACGGGGTCACGAAGTCGGAATACCCATAGGTCATGCGATACCGCAACAACTCCTGCCAGTTGACGAGCACGTGCGTGACCCCGTGCGACTCAAATTGACGCCGCACATCGTCGATCGGACGCAGCGGCCAGTCTCGCTCGGAGACGTCACCAACAGGTCGCTCAGCCAGCCAATCGCGGAGAATCGGCTGATCGAAGACCGTGTTGTAGATCACGCGCGGTCGAGCATCGAAGACTTGAGCCTCGCCAACACACAAGATCTTCGCGTCCAGAGGCAACTTGCCCGTGTCGTGCAGTTGGTTGAGATACGAAATCCCTTCCGCCGTGCTCTCGCAACCGCTGCGAGCTTTATCGAGGTCCGCCAAGTATGCGTTGAATCCGCACAAGTTGGTGGTGATGAAACCGAGGTTGAACAACACGCTCAGCGCGATGATCGTCCCGCAGGCCCAACGCCAGAGTTTGCTTTGTGACCATTCAACGCCGACCGCTGCCAGCAACGCCACTACCGGTATCAGCGGCACCCAAAAGCGGTCGATGCGATGGGTCAGCAGCCACCATTGAATGAACAGGAACGCAACGTAGAGCCAGAGGTAGGGGATCAGGGATTTGAGATTTAAAATTTGAGATTTGCAGGCCCGAGGTGATGCCAACCACGCCAACGGAGCGAGTCCAAACAGCAGTGGACTCAGCCAATCCGCCATCGCGGTCACATCGATGAAGTATTCAACTAGCGTTCGATGGACTTCCTTGATTTTGCCTTCGCCATCACCGTTCTGACGGTTTTCTTCACTATTCTCGCCGTCAACTTCGTTGCGCTTGCGTTCGACTTCGCCGTTGATGAGCGCAAAAGACTTTGGACTGTGCCCCCTTCGCCATTTCGCGTGTGATGACGCGTCCCAGTCCCGCCCACCGAACAACCCATAAGCCAGCGGGTAAACCGGATTGCCCGTTTCGACCACGTTCTTCAACAGCCACGGGCCGATCGTAATGGCCACGCCAACGCCGAAGGCGAGCAGTGCTTTTACGGTGCTGAAGTCGTGAGACTTCGGAGGGCGCTGTTGTGAGTCACTCGCCTGAAGTCTCACGACTTCAGCGACGGCAGGCACCGCGTCTGAAACTTCGCCGCGATCGGCATCAGCTTTCGGCGAGAGCGGGCGACACTGCCGCCACACGCCCAATCCAACCGCCAGCCCCATCGGAATCACGGCCGATACCAGCCCCGGATACTTGCACGCCATCGCACTGCCGGCGAGCAGTCCCGCGACCACAAACATCCGCAACGATCGCAGCTCTAAAGCCAGCATCACCACAAACAACGTCAGAAACAAATAACACGACAGCGCTCCTTCGACATACGCGATGATCGCCAAGCGATACGTCCACGGCGTCGAAAGATAAATCGTCGCCGCCAACCAACCGACGGTCGAACTAAACCATCTTCGTCCCGCACAGAACAACGCCAGTGCCGCCAGCGGAGCAAATCCCATCAACACCGCTTGCCCGGCGAGTGCTCCGCGAAACCAATCCTGACGCAAGACCATCCCCAGCAAGCACAGCATCTCGGTCAAGAACGGGAAGCTCGTGTAAACGTTGTGTTCTAAGAACGTGATCCGACCGTTGAGGAAATACTCCTTCGGCCCGGTGAGGTGATACGCCTTCACATCGAAGTCAGTCGGCGGCAACAGCGAACCGAGCAGCATTGCCGAGCAAAACAACGTCATCGCGATGACGGCGAGGCTCTTGCAAACGAGGTCGTACGGAATCTGCTCTCCTCGCGTGAGCACGCCATTGATCTGATTCAGCCAATCCCGCTTTGCCCTCCTCTCCGAGAGGGAAGACTTCGCGGAAGCTGCACTGGCGAACGGGGCCGTGTCAGCCCCTTGGTCGTGCGACAAATTCACCGAGTGGCTGACGCCGCCCCGTTTGCCCACTCGCAGAGTAATCTCCGTGAGCAACGCGACCGCAAGCACGCCTCCCAGCAGGACCGGCGACAGCCATCCCCCCAACCCGCAACCGAGCGTGAGCAGCGAGACTAACGAGAGACCGAGGCCACACGCACACACACCACGTTCCGCCGATCGCAACGTTTGCGGGACTCGCATCGCGCGCAATATCAGACTGCCGACCGCCCAACTTCCCAGCCAGATCGTGATCGCCACGGCAATCAGATCAAGCCGCTGACCGAGATTCGCCCAGCTCGTCTCGACCCCGTTCGGCGGTGTGACGATGTTGGACCAGAGAACTTCTGGCAGTTCGAGCCAAACATCCACACGCCGCACCGGCGGATTGCTATTCGGCAGCGTGAAGCTAAAGAAAAAGAGCGAGTAGCCGACCAACCACGCGACGGCGAGCCAGACTTTCACGCTCGCGAACTTACCGCGCGACGAAGAGGTCTTCGGATCAGAACGCGAGTCGGCCACGGTGAAGTCGCAATCTCGAAAGTCCGCGGAGCGTTCGGCTCATCACGCGGAGCGTGATGAGCTACCTATGCGTCACTACTTCGGCAACAGTGCGGCCAAGTCGGGATGCGGGCGAGGGATCACGTCGGCCATGATCAGTTTGCCGCCGAGCCGTTCGACGGTCGCTTTGCCCGTTTCGATCGCGGTTTGCACGGCGGCAATGTCGCCACGCACCATGATCGTGATGTACGCCGCGCCGATCTTTTCTTTGCCGGCCAGCGTCACATTGGACGCCTTCAGCATGTCGTCGGTCGCGTGCAACGCGGCTACTAAACCTTGAGTTTCCAGCAAACCAACAGCTTCAGTGCTCATGACACCCTCTCTCGGAACGCGAGAATCGTACAAACCCAACAACGGACTAAAAACAGGCTCAGAATTGGCGAGCATCAGGGTCTCTTCCAGCGGTGCGGGAAGGACCGAAACCATACATTGGCTCCCCATGCGGCGAGCCAACTCAACTCCTCGTTCGGCGGCCGCCATGATTGCGCCGGTCTCGCCGACGAGCTTCAGACACTGCTGCGGACCATCCGTGCTTTCGATCCCGATGATACGGACACCGGCCGTCTTCACGCACGCATCGGCCACCATCAATGTGGGGCCGAGGTAGTTGATTTCCAGCAGAGCCAGACTGAGTCGTGCCGCCATGATGCCCTTCAACGCCGAATGAAAGAATCTCCCACGTGTTCTCGGATAACCGCCACGTCGGTGTGAGGCGATGTGATCTACTTCCTCACATCGCCGCGATCACTCTGCCAGAACAACGTCTGCGGAAGAGTATCCGATCGTGCCGATCCTCCCACAGGGCCCGACCACGCCGCCGCGCGAAAGCCCGCTGTGCTGTCCGGTCGTCCGTATCCTGCGGAACGTGACGGCTCGCCTCGCGCGATCAGGGTCAGGCACCGCAAAATTCAAAATTGGCGGGACGAATCGCCGAGAAGTAGAACACATCAATCCGCCAATTTTGAATTTTGCGGTGCCTGATCCCCGGTCTCGAAGCGTTTTTGAGAGAACTTCGCCGCAACCCCTCGCTGGCGCGTCGGGCTAGTATGAAACTATGAATAATCCCGGCTAGCATGTCCGCCTCTTGCGGCCGAACAACCTTTCTCTGACTGACCGTCGTCAATGACTCCGACTTCCGAAACAAGTTTGCGGCTGGCTTTCGATCCCGTGTGGTCGTGGCCGGTTTCGGTTTTGGTCGCCGTCGGATTGATCGTCTTCGTGCTGCTGACGTACCCGCGCCGAGTCCGTCATTTGCCCCCGTTTTCGCGGCGGATGCTGATTGCGCTGCGAGTGCTCACAGCGCTGGTACTCGCGTGGGCCATTCTGCGGCCGGAGCTGCAATGGACCAAGAAAGATCGCAAGGCGGCAATGCTCGTGGTGGCTCTCGATCAGAGCCGCAGCATGCAAACGCCCGACGGCCCGGCGAGTGCGTCGCGGCGGACGGTCTTGATCAAGACGATGCAGGAAGCGGAGCCGACCGTCGAAAAACTCCGCAAGGAAATGGAAGTCCGATACCTCAACTTCGACCGCGAGACGCACCCCGTCGATAAGCCTGGTCCCGATGCGCTCGGCGAACAATCGGCGATCGGCTTCGTGCTGGAGTCGATTTTGCGCGAGGCGCAAGGGAGGGGACTTTCGGGAATCATCCTGCACAGCGACGGGGCTCAGCGAGCGTTCGCGCCCTATGACATCGACCCGCGAACCGTCGCTCGGCGATTCGGCGAATTGCAGATTCCTATTTTCCCGATCGCTTACGGAACGACGACGGTATCGGACACTTCGCTCGATTTGATCGTCGAAGACTTACTGGTCGATCCGTATGCGTTCGTCAAGAAGACGGTCCCGATGCGGGTGAAATTGCGAGTTCACGGTGCCGCCGGTCGCAAGCTGACGGTGCGGTTGCTCGTCGAAGACACCAAGACGCGCGACGGTCTGAAGTCTGGCGAGCTGAAAGTTCCGCCCGCATCGAAGAACGCGCAGCCGGTGGTGGTTGTGGAAACGTCGCGGAACTCCGATGTCATCCCCGTTGAGCTGTCCTACATTCCCGACTTGCCCGGCGAGTACAAAATCGCGGTCGAGGTTGTGCCGTTTGATGATGAGATCAAGAAGACCAACAACCGCCGTTCCACGTTGTTGACCGTGCGGCGTGGTGGCATCAACGTCGCGTATTTCGATCACGCGACAGTCCCCGAACAAAAATGGTTGAAGCTGCTCAACACGACCGACCAAATTCAACTCGATTTTCAGCCGATCGTGTTCGGCAAGAAGAGCGACCGCAACGACATCGATCCGGAGATGTTTCAGCGTGGCCGCTACGACGTGTTCATCATCGGCGGCGTCCCCGCGAAAACCTTTGGCCCGGAGACCCTCAAGCAACTCGCCGCACGCGTTGACGAAGGAGCCGGTTTGCTGATGATCGGCGGACTGCACAGCTTCGGAGCGGGTGGGTATGCCGAGACGCCGCTGGCCGATTTGCTCCCGGTCATGATGAATAAGAACGAAGAAATCTCCGCCGACGAGGCCGATCCTTCGCAACGTCATGCCGAAGAGCTGGCGATGCTGCCGACATCGAAAGGGATTGGGCATTACGTCATGCGAATTGATACTCCCGACAAAAATCGCGAAGCGTGGCTGGCGCTGCCGCCGCTGGATGGGGCGAACAAGCTCCGCGCGAAAAACGATTTCGTCGATGTTCTGGCAACCTCACCAGAAGGAATTCCGCTGTTATTTTCCACCGTGGCAGGCAAAGCGCGTGTGATGGCATTCGCAGGTGACACGACGTGGCGCTGGCCGCTGCGTGGTCAACGCAAGGCTCATCAACTCTTTTGGCGGCAGATGATTTTTTGGTTGGCTCGCAAGGAAGAGGATCAAAGTCAGACCGTTTGGGTTCGAGTTGATCCGCGTAACTACCTGCCGGGTGCAACGGTCAAACTGGCGTTGGGTGCCCGCACTCCGGAAGGGCTCCCCGTCACCGATGCCGACTTCACCGTGTCTGTGACGAACCCGAACGGCGAACATCAAAAGCTATCGGCTCTGCGGAACGGCAATGAGTTCGCCGCAACCTATCAGCAAACCGATCTTGCCGGAGACTACTGGGTCAATGTGTCGGCGCAGACGAAAGGCGGCCAAGTGATCGGCAGTACTTCGTCACGTTTTCTGGTCGATGAGCGCGATCTCGAACTCGACAACCCCGCCGCCGATCACGCGCTGCTGGCGGAACTCGCAGCCCTGACCGGCGGCAGCGTGATCACGCCGGAACAACACGGAGCGTTCCTGGAACGGCTCCGCAAAGAAGGACTCGTGCGCCGCGAAGAGACCGAAGTGACTCGCGTGACACTGTGGGACAACTGGCCGTTTTTGATCGTGTTTGTCGTGCTGCTTTCCGTTGAATGGACGGTGCGGAAACTGCGCGGGTTGGTTTGATTGTGGTGGTGGTTGTCCGGTGCGCGGCTGATGGGATCTGCGATGGGATTTATGGGAAGAATGGGAATGATGATTTTCATGATTCCCATTCTTCCCATGAATCCCATCGCCCAATTCACCGCGCGATCCCGCTTCATTCCGCTTTCTGCCGCTGCGACAACAGGAAGCTCACCAGATCCAAAAACTCGCGCTCGTTGACCACTTCATGCACGTTGGCCGGCATCAGTGACAGATTGGATTTCACTCGTTCGTCGATGTTGGCCACCGGCACGGTGAATTCTTTCCCTTTGTTGTCGATCAAGACCAACGTGGCTCCCTCTTCGCGGCGGATCAGGCCGGAAAAGATTTTGCCGTCTTTCGTGACCACGGTCGTCGTCCGAAAGTTCACATCGACGTTGCGATTCGGATCGAGCACATCTTCGAGCACTCGCTCCAGCCCGCGCTGGCCGATGCCGTCCAGTTGCGGGCCGACGAGGACTCCCTTGCCGGCCACTTGATGACAGACGGCACAATGCTTCGTGAACAACGCCGTCCCCGCTTCGAGCGACGGACGCTGCGCGACATCGGTGTTCGATTGAGCGGACAAGAACGTCACGCGACGTTGCTCGATCATTTTCCGCAGAGCTTCGTCGTCGTTCGGCAGACCGGCGGTGACATCGGCCACTTGCTTGTGGAGATCGTCCGACTTGATCGCTTCCAAACGTTGCTTGATCGTCGGTCGAGTCAGCAGTCTCGGCGAAACGTGCCCGTCCTGAGCCAGCCGCAGCAATTCATTCGCACCAACCGAGTCCGACGCCAGGGTCTCCGCCAGTCGCAGTTGCAGCCGTTCCGGAATCGCCTTCACTGAGGTGACCAACAACGATGTAGGACGGGCACTCTTGCCCGTCGCATCAGTCGGTTTGTCCTTCGATGTCGTAGCCTCATCAACCGGTCGGACAAGAGTGCCCAACCTACGGTCGACGACCGCAGCCGCAATCTGATCGCGCAGAGCTTCCGGCAACGACACATCGGCGATCAGTGGCACGAGCGACGACAACACCGTATCCGGCTGCAATGCGAGCAGCGCCCGAGCAAACGCCTCCTTCGCCCGTGCGTCGGTGTCGTGTGATGCCAGCCGCTCTGAAATTTGAGATTTGAAATCAGAGATTTTGAAGTCGGCAACCAAGTTCGCGGCGGCCACTTGCTGCGAAGGAACATCGCTCGGATTGAGCCCCGCGATCGAAAACCGCCCGACCGCCAGCCACGCGAAGCCCGACCCCTCGTCGGCATCGACGATCTCGATGTATCCCTTCGTGGTGCGAGCTTCCAGCTTGCCGCTCTTTTCCTTCGGCTCCGTTTTTGTGTTCGCTTTCTTGTCCTTGTTCGTTTTCTTGCCGTCTGTGTTTGCTTCGGCTTTGGGAGTTGCAAGCTGGAAGCTTGCACTACGGAATTCGGCCAAGTCCCATTCGATCTTCTGAGCCGTGTCGTTTCGAGGCGGCAGCGCTTCGCGCAACAGCGCGTGCGTCGAGGCGTCTCGCAGTCGAATGAAGTTCTTCGGATTGAACGGCGTCCCCGGCACCCCGTTGTGTCCCGCGCACCAAAATGAAAACTTTTCGCCGGGCAACTCAAACGGCTCACTGCGATACAGCCCGGTCAGTTGCTCCCCCTTCACCAAGCTGTCGTAGAAGAGCGACCCCTTGTCGCCATCTTGCGAAACCCGTGCGCGTAGCTCCCACGGATTGTCCGGCTTCGGCTTCCCCGGCACGGCTTCGTTCGACCAAGACAAGCTGCCGCCTTTCGAGGAATCCAACAACTTGCCCGTGAGTTCAACGGCCCAATCGCGCAGCGAATCCTCGATCTTGTCGCCTCGTTCCTCTGCCGCTCGTCGCAGGTTCGCGAGCAACTCGACCTGGCGAGCGGTGTCCGCTGCGAAAGTCCTTCTCACGAGTCCAACCAATGTTTTGACATCGTCAGCCGACGCATACCGCGCCGCATGTTGAACCATTGGTAACAGCAATTCCGGTTGCGGCTGATGCAAAGAGAGATAGGCGACGAGATACGACGCTGCGCGGGTGCTTTTGATCGCCAACGCGATCTCCGCAATCGAATGTCTCCGATCAACAGAAGTCTTATAGGTCGACTTCAAATCCATCGTGAGTGTCTCCAGAACGTTGCTGTCCGCGAATTGATCGCGGATCGCCATACGCACAACTTGGCGCAGGTGATGATCATCGTCTCGTGAATTCTGGAGAGCTGTCGTGAGCCGCACCCAAGCCAAGGGCTCAGCATCGTCGGAGTCAATCCGATCGTTGGGATGACGACCAACGGCATCAGCAGCCGCTCGAACGACAAACGGCTCTTCGGTGAAACCAAGCCCCGCACGCAAAAACGTTCTTTGCGATTCGTCCCATGTGGCGGTTTCCGCAATGGACTTCATCAGATGAACCAGCAATTCCGGAGATTGTTGACGAAACCACGTACTCGAAATCAGTGGCAGCTTCGGAGCAGTCTGACTCAGCCTCGAAAGCACCCATAAACTATGACTGCGACCGTGCCCCGCGTTTTTGTCGTCGAGCATCTTTCCGCACGCAGCAGCCATGTTCGACTGATCGAGTTTGTTAGTGGAATCGCAAAGACGCTGCGTTGCTAAGAGCCGGACAGTCATGTTGGCGTGATCCAATAGACCGACCAATTGCTCGGTGTTTTGAGTTCGCAAGTTCGGCATCTTGTGCAAGGGCGTGGCCTTATGGACCACTTTCCAAATACGGCCTCGGTGGCGGTCACGGCCGGGGTGTTTGAGATCGACTTCGTAGTGGCCGATGATCTTGTTGTAGAAATCGAGGATGTAGAGCGCTCCGTCGGGGCCGCATTGCAGATCGACCGGGCGGAACCACGGGTCTTTCGAGATCACGAAGTCATTCCGCTCCTTCGCCAGGATCGTCGAGCCGTGATACTCCGGAGCATCGACGTTGACTCGGCTGGTCATCACGTTGCCGGTCAAGAACATCCCTTCCCATTCGCGCGGAAAGTGGCCGCCGTAGTACGCCACGATGCCGCAGTTGGCGGTCGTGCCGTGCGTGTGGCTCATGATTTCGGGGACGTAGCCCAAACCATCGTGAGGTTTTCCGAAGCTTTGGTAGTACGCGCCGCGAAGAATTTGCGTGATCGGTTTCGTGTGACAATCGGCGGTGAAGATGTTGAACAGCGGATCGAAGCACATCCCGAACGGATTGACTTGCCCGTGCGAAAAGTGCTCGATGCGGCTGCCGTCCATGCGGAAGCGGAACGTGTTGCCCGACGACATCTCGACGACGTGGCCGTCCTTGCCGGCAACCTTGCTGATGTTGTTGAAGCCGTGACAGGCGTAAATCCAACCGTCGAAGCCGCGACGGAAAGCGTTGCACATGCCGTGAGTGTCCCGCTCGTAGCCGAACGGGCCGTAGAGCTTGATCCGCTCGTCGCAGATGTCGTCGCCGTCGGTATCGCGCAAATCCCAGATGTAGGGGATGCTGTAGACGATCGCTCCCTGAATCGTCTTGCCGGTCGCTTCGTCCTTGCGGCTGGGATACGGGTAGATGCCGATGGGGATGTTGAGCCCGTCGGCGAACGTCTTGATGACATCGGCTCGGCCATCGCCGTCGGTGTCGTGCAGAATCTTGACGGAGTCTCGCGCCGGCTTGTCGAGCGGCGCGGCCCACGGGTATTCCAGCGAGTCGGTGATCCACATCCGGCCGCGCTCGTCGAACGCCATGTTCATCGGCTTGAAGATGTCCGGCTCAGCGGCAACGAACTGCACCTCGAAGCCGTCCGGCACCAGCAACGCTTTTTGCTCATCCTGCGGCGAGAGCGCGTCAGTCGGTCGAACCCCTGCGGCAAACGGGTCTTGAGCAAACAGCATCGGTGTTGCCAGCAACGCCCATCCTAGGATCAACCAAATTCGTTTCATGAATCAATTCTCCACAGATAAACCAGGCGAGCAGGGCGGCGTCAGCCCCCCGGTCAAGCGGCGAATCCA
>JANNDA010001221.1:0-2325 GCA_031387195.1 Planctomyces sp.
TCAAAATTGGCGGAATGAACGTTATGGTGTCATCAACATGCTTCGTCCGCCATTTTTGAATTTTGAACGCGCGACCCTTTGCCTTGGCGTGATGCTGTTGGCGACGAGCAACAGCGCGGTGCGTGCGGATGATCGCGAGGATTTCTTCGAGGCGAAGATTCGGCCGGTGTTGATTGAGTCGTGCCTGCGCTGTCACGGTGAATCGAAGAAGTCCGGCGCATTGCGAATCGATTCGCGCGAGACGTTGCTCAAGGGGGGCAAGTCCGGAGCGGTGATCGTGCCGGGCAAGCCGGACGAGAGTTTGCTCATCCGCGCGATCCAGCGGCAGGAGGGTCTCTCCGCGATGCCGCCGGAGAAAGAAAAAGCCCTGCGACCCGAGCAGGTGGCGGACTTCGCGGCTTGGATCAAATCGGGAGCCGTCTGGCCCGCGAAGACGGCGAAGTTCGAAACGGCGAAGCACTGGGCGTTCGAGCCACTTCTTGCTGCCGCGTCACCGAGAGTTCGCGACGGTGCGTGGGTGACGAACGACGTCGATGCATTCATTCGATCCCAGCAAGAAGACGCCGGGTTGAATCCCGCTCCTCCCGCCGACAAACGCGCGCTGCTTCGCCGGATCACCTTTGATCTGACGGGACTGCCTCCGACGCCGGATGAGTTCCAAGAATTTCTGGACGACGCTTCGCCCGATGCGTTCGCGAAAGTGGTGGATCGCTTGCTGGCCTCGCCCCGTTATGGCGAGCGGTGGGGTCGGCACTGGCTGGATGTCGTCCGCTATGCCGACGCGCGCGATCTGATCCAATTACCGATCGAGAGCGACTTCCGCGAAGCGTGGCGGTATCGCGATTGGGTGGTCGCTGCATTCAATCGGGATCTGCCGTACGACGAATTCATCACGCAGCAACTAGCGGGTGACCTGTTGCAACCCACCGACCCCACCAAGATGGATGCCGAGGCGCTCGTCGCGACCGGAATGCTGGCGATCGCCGATTTCGTTCCCGGCGATGTCGATAAGCAGCAGATGATTGCCGATTACGTGAACGACGAAATCGACGTCGTGGGTCGAGCGTTTCTGGGACTCACGTTGGCATGTGCTCGCTGTCACGATCACAAGTTCGATCCGATTTCGATCGAAGACTATTACTCGCTGGCCGGAATCTTTTTCAGCACGCGCGTCATTCCGAGCCCCGTGCCGGGCAACACACCGCTGGTCCGCGTGCCGCTTCTCTCGGCCGCGAAAATTCAAGCGATCAACGCTCAAACGCAGCGGGACAAGCAGCGGCTCGCGGAATTGTCGCAGCTCGTGCAAGTCGCCGCCGATCAGGAGTTCTTGTCGCACCTGGAACGGAAGTTGGTCACCGCGACGCCGCGCGACTTGCCCGCGGCGGTCGAGTTCTCTCACGCGATGCGCGACCCAAATCCGCCGACGCTCGCGGACTTCGCCGCCGCGCGGAAGCTCGATGAGCCGACACTCGAACGCTGGGTGAAATTCCTCAAGAGCGACAGTCGCCGAACTCGTGAGAGTTCGGACCGAAGTCTCAGGACTTCGGCGACGGAACGGTTGCTGGCCGAAACCGATCGCGTGGCCGGCGTGCGACTCGCCGATGAATTGGCAAAGAAGATCGCGATGATCGCGGCGGATCGCCGTGAGCGAATCACGCGCGACCCGGTGACCGGTTCGCTCGCGACGACAGCGATTTTGCAATTCCGCGCCGACGATCGGCACATCGCGATCAATGACGCTCGACAAGTCACGCTGTGGCCCGACCGAGCCGCGATTGCCGACGATGCGCCGCCGCCTGCCGATTCGCACGGGCCGACACTGACGTCGGCAATGATTCAGGGGCATGCGCGTCCCGTGCTCCGCTTCGACGGCGATGCCGTGTTGCAGTCGCCGCGCACGGTGCCGCTCACCGGCGCGTTGTTCGCCGTCTTCCGTCCCGATCCGGCCGCCGCCGGAACACGCCTCATCGGCTGGGAAGACTCGGCGGTGGGACAACATGGCATCGGCCTGATGCCCAACGCGGCGGACGGGCTTCAGGCAATCTTTCGTCGAGCGGGAGCCAGCGGCGACATCGTCGCTCCGGCTCCGTCAAAGATTTCCGAGTTCCAATTGATCAGCCTCACGTGGGGCTCCGGCGGAGTCGCTCTCTTTCGCAACGGTGAGTCGATCGGCACGAACAAGTCGATCGATGCGGTCTCGTCCGATCCGGCGATCACCGCCCTGCGAATCGGGGGACCGGGTTCGGGAACCGGTCAACGCTTTCGCGGCGACGTGTGCGAGTTACGAGTTTATGGCAGCCCGCTCGATGAAGCGGCCCGCGTGCG
>JANNDA010001222.1:0-3521 GCA_031387195.1 Planctomyces sp.
TCCGTACCGCGACCGTTAGGGAGCGGCCAGCATGGCCACTTCCTAACGGTCGCGGTACGGCAATCCTCTCATCCATGACCGCGTGGGGGATAGGCCGAAGAAATCACAGGCGAGCCGCTTGTGCATCTGCTACCGACGCAGGTCGTAGCAGAGCAGCGAATCGAGATCGCGCAAGAGGAGCCGTCCATTGGCGACGACCGGATAGGACCACGCGGCGTTATTGCTGCGTTTGGGTTGATCGAACCGCCCCTTCTCGACGTACTTTTGCGAATTGGCTTCAACCAGCGCGAGCGGACCTTCCTCACTGCGGAGGATCAGCAGGCCGTCGGCATAGGTGATCGAACCTTTGCCAACGGAGCGGTTCTGCCACATCACTTTGCCAGTCAGCATGTCGAGACAGGTCAGAATCTTCTCGTTGCAGCCGTAGAGAAACCCATCGACGACGACCATGCCGCCGTGATGGTTTTGCATTTCACGAGTCTTGTAGACCTCTTCGGCCTTGGTGGTGTTGCCGTTTGACTCCAGTCGCAAACACGCTCCGCCAGTGCCGTATCCAGAGGCGTAGAAAACGTGATTGTCGTGGAAGACAGCCGCTGAGCAGTTCGCCGTTCCGTTGCCGGCGGAAGTGTTCTGCCACATAAATTCGCCGTCATCCGCACGAACTCCGATCACTCCTCGCGCCGTGACGTTGACGTACTGGCGAATCCCACCAACATCGATCGCAATGGCCGATGCGTATCCGGGACCGGGATTTCCCGGTGCCTGCGATTTCCAAATGACCTCTCCAGAAGTTTTGTTGAGGGCCACCATCGTGGCGTCGTTGCCTCCGGGGGTGACGATCAGCTTGTTGCCGTCAATCAGCGGCGATTCACAGATGGCCCATTGGGTCGTCCGACCTCGATATCCAAAATCCTTCAGCACGTTCTTGTGCCAGCGGCGCTGGCCGGACTTCGCGTCGAGACAGACCAAATCTCCGTAACAACCCAGGGCGTAGACTCGATCGCCATCGACGGTGGGTGTGCAGCGAGGTCCGTTTCCGGCTCCGTCTTTGAAGGGCTCGCCTCCGGTTGATGTCCCCCACAGTGGCCGACCGCTCTTCTCGTCCAAGGCCAGGACTTTCTCGTCGTTGGCGATCAGCCCCATCGTGTAGATCCGGCCGTTAGCCACCGAGAGCGCGGAGTAACCTTCGCCCAGTCCGTCCGTAGACCACAGCGGCTTCGGTCCTTGAGCCGTCCAACTGCCCGCAATCTTGCCGGGGCCAGCATGGCCGTCTCGACGCGGGCCACGAAACTGTGGTGAATCACCACCGTCACTGTCTGACGCAACATCGTCAGTCTTTGAACTGCTCGGCTTCGTTTTCTTGGCCTTCGTGGCGGGAGGCTCAGTCGGCGCACTGCTGGTTTCGGAGTTTGCTTTGGCCGCACGGACGATGAGTTTCGTGACTGCTCCCGTGCTCGACGTGAAGACGGTCAGTTGTTGGCCCTCTTTCAACTCATCGAGCTTGGCGGTTTTGCCATCGAGCGTGATCATCACTCCGTCCGGAACGGAGAAGACCTGTTTCGGTTTGTCTCCGCTCGGTTTGAGAATGATCTTCTTTTTGTCGGCCACGACAGATTCGATCGTGCCGCTGACCACGGCCGCCCACGACGTCTGCACGAGACTCAGACTCACAAGGATCACAAGCGCTGCGGTGACGAACGAACGGGATTTCATAATGGAACCTTCCTGATGATTGGGCACTCTCTGGCAGATCGTAGGCGAGCCTTTCCAAGGCTCGCAATCCTATTGCAGAACCAGCAATTCACCGCATGTTCATCGGATCGACGTCGATTTGGAATTCGACGTCGGAGACTCGAACGATCTTGGGGACGGTGGCTCGCCAGAGATCGCGGATCAGTTCGAAGGCGGCGGCGGTCAGTTGGATGTGAAAGCGCCAGTTGTCACGGATCTTTGTGATCGGGGCAGGGGCAGGGCCGAGGATGCGGACGGGAAGTGACAGTGTCTCCGCCGTTGATCGCAACAAGGTGGCGATCGCCAGTGCCTCTTGCTTGACTCGTTCTTCTTTCGGACCGCGGAGGATGATGCGTGTCAGCGACCGAAACGGCGGCGCATCTGCTTCACGGCGTTGCTTCAATTCGTGAGCCACAAAACCGAGGTAGTCATGCTTCGCCGCCAGAGTGATGGCGGGCTCGGCGGGGCAAGCGGATTGCACGAAAACTCGACCACCGCGCGATGACCGGCCGGTGCGGCCGGCGACTTGAGCGATCAATTGAAACGTCCGCTCGGACGCGCGCAGGTCGGGCGCGTGCAGCAACGTGTCCGCGTTGATGACGCCCACGAGCGTCACATTCGGGAAGTCGAGCCCCTTCGCGATCATCTGTGTGCCGAGCAAGATTTGGACTTCGCCACGCCGGAATTGTTCGAGTGCCTCGTCATGACTTCCCGGCTTCTTCATCGAGTCGCTATCCATGCGGATGCACTTGTATTTGCCGAACTTGGCTTTGACTTCCGCCTCCAACCGCTGCGTTCCGATTCCGAAATAATAGATGCCGGGATGACCGCACTTCGGGCATTGGGTGAGCGGTTCGGCTTCGTGCTCGCAGGAGTGGCAGAGGACTCGATTGCGGTCCTTGTGAAACGTCAGCGTGATGTCGCAGTGCGGACACTTCACCCCTTCGCCACATTTCTTGCACCAGACAGTTGGCGAGAACCCGCGCAGATTCAAAAACAGAATGACCTGCCCGTTGTCATTCAACGCCAGTTGCATCTGCGATCCCAACGCGCGGCCGATCGCCGCCCCTTTCGAGACGAGCGGATCGTTCCGCGTATCGACAATCGTGACCGGCGGCAGCGGAAGTTTTTCCACGCGGTTGGCCAGCGTGAGCAGGAGGTCGGAAGGGACTGTAGGATGGGCACTCTTGCCCGTCTGTGAGAGCAGGGAACTGGGGGCAGACGGAAGTTCGGCAATCGGGTACAGCGGAACCCAGTCTTCTTGCTCCGTCTGTTCCCTGCCTCCTGACCCCTGTCCCGTGCTCAGTCCGCCCTCGCTTACGCTTCGGGTTACTTCCTGTCTCCTGACCCCTGCTCCCAAAGACGGGCAAGAGTGCCCACCCTCCTTTGCTCGCACCCACGACTCCAGCGTCGGCGTGGCCGTACCGAGCAACAGCGGGATTCCCTCCAGCCGCGCTCGTTCGCGAGCGACCTCGCGAGCGTGATATCGCGGAGTCTCTTCTTGTTTGAATGACGTTTCGTGTTCTTCGTCGATCACGATCAATCCGAGATGCGGAGTCGGTGCGAAGACCGCGCTGCGGGCTCCGACGATGACCTGCACTTGTCCGGCGGCGATCCGCTGCCAGTGCCAGTGCCGTTCGGAATCGCTGAGATGACTGTGCAACACCGCGACGTGGTCGAAGCGGCAACGAAACCGGCGAATCGTCTGTGGTGTGAGGCTGATCTCCGGCACCAGCACGATCGCCTGTCGGCCGTAACTGACGACCTCGCGAATCGCCTGAATGTAGACC
>JANNDA010000935.1:0-8400 GCA_031387195.1 Planctomyces sp.
CGGATTCGACATCCCTCCCTGACTCAATTGGAACGCCTTGAAACGCTTCCGTTCCAACTCTTGAGGACTTCCATGTTTTCTCATGCCCCGAATAACACCACATTTCACCCTCATGCGCGAATATCAATCTGAAGATCAATAGAACGACGGGCAGGCGTGCGTGTCGGTTGGTCCTAGCCCCTAATCCTTTACCCCTTGCCCTTTCATTTGGAGATCTCGCTCATGTTGTTCACCTCTTGGTTGCGTCAGTTGCCCGGTTTGATGACTCGTCGTTCGGGGCGTGGTTGGAATCGCAGGCCGGTGGCCAGTCGGCAGGGTCGGCGATTCATGCAGACAACGAGCCAGTTCATTGCTCGGGCTGAGTCGCTCGAAGAGCGGGCGTTGTTGACTCCCTCATTGCTGTGCATCGCGCGGCAGACTCCGACGGCGGCGGATTCGCTGGTGTTTCGAGCCACCTTCAGTGAGGCCGTGACCGGAGTGGATGCGGACGATTTTGTCGTCAACGGAACCACGTCTGCGACGATCACCGGCGTGACCGGATCGGGTGCCGTCTACGACATCACGGTTTCCGGGGGTGACTTGGCGAGTTTCGACGGCACTGTCGGGCTCAATGTGGCACTGTCAACGATCACGATCCCCGATGCGGGCCTCACGAATCCGTATCACTTGAAGCGCACGGTGACTGGGTTGTCGGGAACGATCACCGACCTCAATGTGCGCATCAATAATTTGACGCACACCTTTCCCGACGATTTGGAGGCGTTGTTGGTTTCGCCGAGCGGCGAGAAAGTGATTCTCTTTGCGGATGCTGGGGGAGGCACCAACGTTTCCAATCTCACTTTCACGCTCGACGACTCAGCCGGGGCCGCCATTCCCAACAGCGTTGGGCTTTCAGCACAATCCTATCTCCCCGCGAGTTACGGCGGGTTTGAAAGTCTTGTGGCACCTGCTCCAAGTGGGCCGTACGCCTCAACACTGGCCACATTCAATGGCATCAATCCCAATGGGGGCTGGCAACTGTTTCTCGGCGATGACCTTGCACAAGACAGCGGAACGCTCGGCGGCTTTACGCTGATCATCACCACGACGGAAAACAGTGCCACCGAGTTTACGACTACAAGCGTCACGGTCAGCGCTGTCTCGGACGGCTCCGCTCTCGCAGTGAATGAGCCCGCGACCGACGAAACTTACACGCTGGATCAAGCGGCGGTGGTCGTTGTCGCGGACTTTGAAGTCACGACGTTGGATGACGAGGACGATAGCGACACGTCTAATCTCAGCGACCTGTCGTTGCGCGAAGCCATTCGCTTGGCCAATGCGAATGCAGACGCTTCGGCGATTACGTTTGCGGCAAGCCTCTTCACCAGCGGGGATCAGAGCATTACGTTGAGTCTGTTCGACACGGGGTTGGACACGACCGAGTTCGGGGCGACGGCGTTTATTGTTTCGACGGCGATCACGATCAATGGACCTACGGGCGACAACGGGCTGACCATCGAGCGAGCGAGCCAGCAGCAACAGCAACAACTTCCGGCTGTTCCATGTGCAAGCGACCGGCAACCTGACGCTCGACAGTCTCACGCTCAGCGGCGGTACCGCCCAAGGTGGCGACGGTGGATACGGTGGTGGTGCTGGTATGGGTGGGGCGATCTTCAACGAGAGCGGCACGGTTACGATTACCAACAGCTCGTTCGGCAGCAACACGGCAACCGGCGGCACGGGAAACAACAACGGCCAAGGCTTGGGCGGTGCGGTCTTCACTCGCAAAGGCACCGTGACCGTCCTCAACAGCACCTTCAGTGAGAACACCGCCAACAACGGTGGCGGAGCGGTCTTCGCGGTGGGTGACTCCAGCCTCTTTGATCTGGAAGTCTTCACGTGTCAAAACGTGACCGACGGCAACGTTGTGCTGACCAACGAAGACGGGACGATCAGGCTCAACTACACCGGTCTGGATCCCTTGACCGTGGATGGCACGCCGTCGCAAATCATCTTCAACCTGACTTCGCTGTCGGACTTGAATGTCGTGCTTGCGGACAACATCGCCAATGACGACTTCATGCGGTTGTCGGGCAGCACGTTTGAACTGACCGACTTCGGCTTTGGTTCGGCCACGTCGATCACGATCAACGGATTGGCTGGCGCTGACGTCATCACCGTCAGCAGCATTGACGCTCAATACACAGGCTCGCTGACGATCAACGGCGGCGACGGCAACGACACGTTCAATGCGTCGGCCGCGAACTTTGGCGTCACGCTGTTGGAAGGTGCCGGCAACGACAGACTCATTGGTAGCTCACTGAACGACTCGCTCGGTGGCGGTGCAGGGAACGACAACCTCACTGCCGGTTCTGGTGATGACAACACGATGATACGCTCGATGGTGGTAACGGCATCGATCAAGTCAGACAAACCTCGAAGCAAACTCAAACGTTGACCGGGACGCAGCTCATCGGAAATGGCACGGACTCGCTGACTTCGATTGAGCGGGCGAATCTCACGGCGAAGTCCGCATTCGGAAATATCGTCGATGCCAGTGCCTTCAATGGGTTGGTGACACTCACTGGCGGTAACGGTCCCGATCAATTGCGATCGAGCATTATCGGCGGCGTCATCAACGGTGGATCGGGCAAGGACACGATCAGCGGCGGCCCCGGCAACGACTCGATCGTCGGTGTGCCCAACAAGATCGACGAAGCCTTCACCGGCGATTTTGACAAGCTGCTGGTCTGAGCCTATTTGAACGGAGACTGTGCGCAATCGCTGCGAAGCAGGATGGCTCAACTTTGAAAACCGTCGCCGTGACCACAACGGCAAGACAAAAGTCCAAGCCCTCGCGGGATGTCAAACGGCGGCGGTTCGAACAATCGAGTCCCAATCGGCAGCACACCGCGCGGGCCAACAGCAAGTTCGCAACGTCTGGTCGAACATCGGCTGCTGGCACCTCAATCAGTGGCTGCACACGCCGGTGTAAATGGCATATTGGGACTAATCACCAAAGACAAAATGGAACATAAGAGCTCTATCGTGTGGCAATGCGAACCACCGCACGTCATGACGAGCGGCTCGTGAAGAAGGTTGCCGAGACCGACGACGACCGGTTATCGACGGCCTACCATCAGCAAATCCTGCAATACCAAAAGGAACACAACAGCCTGCTGGCGACGATCCGAGAGGAAGAGGCTCGCCAGCGGTTGAGCGCTCGCCCGATCGACATCGACGCGGCCAAAGCGTACCTCACCAACTTGCGAGAAACTCTTGACCAAGACATTCCGATCGCGGCCGAGGCGATCCGTGCTCTGACGGGATCGATCCGAGTCCGTCAGGAGCAACTCCCAGACCGGAAACGCTCGCGCTGGGTCGCGTCGTTTCAACCAAACCTTCGAGAATTGCTCCGGCGAGTTTCTCTGCCGGAGACAATGATCGACGATGCGACCTCAAAGTCCGTGTCAGAGTCCAACACGGTGGAGGTCGTGATCGACAAGCTCCCGAAGTACGAACTCCTCGCGGCGGAGATCCTGGAACTTCAACAGAGCGGCACTTCACCGAATGCGCTGGCTGCCTCATACGGCACAACTTGGTCGGCAATTTCCGAGACTCTGGAATTCGCCAAGAGCGGCAAGCGGCCAACTCGTGCATCCGCCAAAAAACAGTCCTCCAAAGGGCAGAATTCCAAGGCCACAAAGTACAAAGACCTTGCTCCCAGAGTTGCTGAGCTTCGTGACGTCCAAACGAAACACATCGACTGGATCGCGGAACATCTTGGCGTCTCGGAGGGCACTGTGCGCAGAGCCTACGACTACGCGCACCCAGAAGCCGTCAGAAAAGCTGTCGCCGAGAAGACCGCCGTCAAACGCGGCCGCTTTACGCATCTGGATCACACGATCTTTGAGAAGATTCTTGAGATGTCCGGCCAGGGCCAATCGCCCCAAGAGATCGCTGCTGTCGTTGGCTGCGGCGTCAGCACCGTTCGGCGAGAGCTTTGGAGGTTGGAAGCTGAACGTCGAGACGACCGTCCTGCACAAGCGGAAGCGAAATCCGCTTGATCTGATGTTGGCTGTCATCGACTCGACATTGTCAGCAAGCTCTCACTCGTACCGTTGACCGAATGAAACCGTGATACCAACGCCCAGGGGCGTGCCCATCAGGCACGCCCCTTTTTTGTTGCGCGTTGCGTGGGATAACGCGACCAGCAACCCCGGAAAGCTCGATGAGCCAAACCACGAACCCAGATTCCACTCCGCAAAGATCCGTCGAACTACAGAACTTCCTCGACTGTCTGGCGCGAGCCATCGCGAAGCGCTGGCTCCGCGACCAAGGCTCCCAAGTCACTCCGCAGCAACTGGCCAGGAAGCCGAAGCGGAACAGCCGCAGTGCCCGACAATAAACAACAGCGGCGTACGACCATGCCTATCGGGCCGTCCGCCAGGACGGCCCGTTGGGCCTTTTCTTTATCCCTGAGCGAACTCTCGAAAAGAGGCTCAAAATCCCGGCAAATGCGGGCTTCGTTCAGAAACCCACCATCACGGAGCGATTATCCAGATTCCACTTCTTCGGAGTTCCGAATCGAGAGATTCTGGATATTCAGCCGGGGTTCGTTTTTCGTTGAGAAACTTCAATGGAGCAACGACTCATGGGAACTGACGAGATTGGATTTAGCAGAGCCTCGAACGGCAGCACTTTGACAACCTGGACGCGCTGCAATTGATTGGTGCTCGAATCGCTTCGCGTTAGCATGTTCCCATCGCTGACAACTTGGAACATGGGAGCGGCAACATGAGCGGCACGCAGGTGACGGCGTGGGTGGGGCGTGAGTTGTCCGGTGGGCGGTATCGAGTCGATGCTCAGCTTGGCGAAGGGGGCATGGGGACGGTGTTTCGTGCTTGGGACAAGAATCTCAGCACGGAGGTCGTCGTCAAAGTGCCTCATGCTTCCATGCTGCAAGACGCGGAGTTCGCAGCGCGGTTTGCTCGCGAGATCAGTTCGTTGGTGAAGCTGTCGCATCCGCACATCGTGAAGATCAGCGATGTCGGCGAGGCGGACGGTTTGCCGTTCGCGGTGATGCAGTTCTTGCCTGGGGGCAGTCTGGAAGATCGGCAAAGGTCCGATTCTCGCCACCTCATACAAGCCCGAAGCGCGAGTGAGGGATCCGCAGAAGATTCACTCTTCGGGCTTGTATGGTGCGGACGGAAGCCAATCGTCAACGCAAATCCGATCGTTGCCGCCGGAGTCGCTCAAATCCTGGTTGGTGAGCATTGCTGAGGCTCTCGATTTCGTACACAGTCAGGGGTACATCCACCGAGACGTCAAACCAGCCAATATTCTGTTTGACGCTCACGGGCACGCCTACCTGAGCGATTTTGGAATCGCCAAGTCAGCGGAAGCCGGAGCGGCGGCCTCGTCGAGAACGCTGACGGGCGCTGGCATGGTGATCGGGACGCCGGAGTACATGGCCCCGGAACTCATCATGGGGCAGACCTGCGATGGTCGCGTCGATCAGTATGCGTTGGTCGTCACCGTGTTCGAGATTCTCGCGGGCCGCCGTCCGTTCGAGGATGCCACATCCACGGCTGTACTCGTACAGCATTCCACGAAGGAGCCGCCTGACCTCGCCTCGCTCAGCCCCGACGTTTCCGCCGGTCTGGCGGCTGCCGTTCGGAAGGCGTTGGCGAAGTCACCCAATGACCGGTTTCCAAACTGCCGCAAGTTTGCGGAGGTGGTGCTGGCGGCAGTATCTACCTCGTCGTCAACGAAAAGCGACGAAGGGAAGGCCAAGTGCCCGGTTTGTCAGAAGGTACTCAAGCTGTCGGACAATGCGCGTGGCAAAACTGTCCCGTGTCCGGCCTGCGCCTCACTGCTGCGTATCTCCGAAGACCTTCGCAAAGTCGAAATCGCACCCGCCGGTGCCGTGAAAACAGGAACACGAGCGGTCGAGGTTCGAGCCGTGACGAGCCAAGCCTCGGTACGCCCTAGAGACACGATCGGTTCACGGAGCAACCCACTCAATGATCGCGCCATTGCCACGCCGCGAACCGGAGTCGCCAAATCATCCCGCCAAACGACGATGTCGGCTGGGCAAGAGACAGCAAAGACCAAGCCCGTCGAGACGTCTGTTCCCATTCCCATGCAAAAGTCCGAGAAGTCCATCGCCGAAACGCTGCGTCGAATGTTGGAGCGAGTCGAGCCATTCTGGAAAAACAAAAAGCAGAGGGCTGTGGTGGGAAATATCGTGGTGGCACCTCTGCTGGTGGGAATCACTCTGTTCGTCCTGACCGGGAACGGGGCGAACATTGAAGTCACATTGACTCCCGAATCATCCACGGTGCCGGATGATGTTGCTGTCGCCCGGCGGCGGCTACAGAAAGCCGTTACAGTGGCTCCCGATTCGTCTTCGGAGTCGAGTACGGCCAAGCCAAAGACAAAAAAACTGCCGCCGTTGAGCGACCAACAAGCTGAGTATAAGCAACCGCCAAAACCTTCATCCGCATCGGCGCAGCCAACTATCGCGAAATCGGCATCCCCAAAAACGGTTCAATCAGAAAAACCTGCCGTCAATTTGGACACATTGATTTCAAAGTCCGCAGGAGATTCTGGCAGGTTGATTTCTACCGCCACCGGAATGGAGTTTGTGTTGGTTCCGGCTGGCGAGTTCATGATGGGAAGCAACGACATGGACGTGCAGGCATCCCTCAAAGCCGACACGATCAAAATGGAATACTACAAAGTTGAGCAGCCACAACATCGCGTCAAGATCACCCAGCCATTTTATATGGCAACCCACGAAGTCACGCAGACGCAATACCAACAAGTGATAGGTCGCAATCCGAGCGACTTTTCGAAAAGCGGCGATGGCAGCGGTCAGGTGTTAGACCTGGATACCGCTCGGTTTCCAGTTGAGTGTGTCTCGTGGTTAGACGCAGTGGAATTTTGTGTTGAACTGAGCATAAAAGAAAACCTCTCGCCATGTTATCGGTTGGCGAACATCAAGCGACGTGAGGGTGAGTCGATTGAATCAGCAGATGTGGCGCTGCGGATCGGGGACGGCTATCGTCTGCCAACCCAGGGCCAGCGCGCACTTTAGGGGCATTGGGCAGCTTGCGCATTGAGTGCTGTTGTGCTATTTAACTCTGTGTTGATTTGTGATTAACAACGCAGGGAGCACGACGTGGTGAGGGAGCCGATTCAGATTGGTTTAGAGAGTGTGATGCGACATTTTGAGGAGTTGGAGGATCCTCGGTCGGAGGTCAATCTTCGGCACCCACTGGTCAGCGTCGTGGTGATTAGCCTCATGGCGGTTTTGGCGGGGGCGGCCGGGCCGACGGCGATTGCTCGGTGGGCCACGCTCAAGGCGGAGCAACTCTTGAAGGTGTTGCCGTTGCCTCACGGGATTCCTCAGAAGGATGTGTATCGACGTGTGCTTTGCACGCTCAAGCCGAACGCTTTTCAGGTCTGTTTCGTCAGTTGGTTGCAGTCGTTGCGTGCCGAGGCCGCTGCGGCCACGGGAGTGGAACAGCCGATCCTGGCGGTGGACGGCAAGACTCTGCGGAGAAGTCATGATCGGAACAAGGACTTGGGTGCGTTGCACTCCGTCACCGTCTGGGCCTCGGATTTTGGACTGACCTTGGCCCAGGTCGCCACGGCCGAGAAGTCGAACGAAATCACCGCGATTCCCGAGGTTTTGAAGCTTGTGGATCTCACGGGAGCGATCGTCACGATCGACGCGATGGGAACACAGAAAGCGATCGCCAAACAGATCGTGGAAGCTGACGCGGACTATGTCTTGGGACTCAAGGGGAACCAGAGCAAGCTGCATGAAGCGGTGGTGGATTACGTCGCAGGGCAGATGGAGAACGATTTCGCCAACGTGAAAGCACGCCGCTGTGTGACTCACGACACGGGGCACGGACGTGAGGAAACACGAACCTACATTCAACTGCCGGCTCCTCCAAGTTTGCCGGGCTTCGACCAATGGGCCGGTCTGAAGTCCATCGGCTTGGTGATCCATCATTGCGTGCGCAATGGCCGAGCCACCGACGAAATCCGCTACTACATCAGCAGTCTCTCTGTCAGCGTCAAACGCTTTGCTCGCGCCGTTCGCAGTCACTGGGGCATTGAAAATTCCTGCCACTGGAGCCTCGATGTCACTTACCGAGAAGATGAATCACGCATCCGCGACGAACATTTCCGTGAGAGCTTTGCGTGGCTCAATCGTTTCACGCTCTCACTCCTCCACCAACACCCAGGCCCCGAAAGCATCGCCATGAAACGCCGAAGCTGCGGCTGGGATTTTGATTACCTGTCGCAAGTCCTAACCGGCAAACGAAGTTAGTGGACGCTGGCCCTGGGTGCCAGCGCCTGGCCCCATTCCCGTCAAGAAGTGAATAAGCCACGAACCGACGG
>JANNDA010000936.1:0-6615 GCA_031387195.1 Planctomyces sp.
CGGATTCGACATCCCTCCCTGACTCAATTGGAACGCCTTGAAACGCTTCCGTTCCAACTCTTGAGGACTTCCATGTTTTCTCATGCCCCGAATAACACCACATTTCACCCTCATGCGCGAATATCAATCTGAAGATCAATAAACAACTCATTCATGACCGTGAGCGGTATAGCTGACGGGAAGGCTTGCGTGATGCGGACACGGTTGGAGCTTCGACTCTGACATCGGCCGTTAGGTCTGCAAGCCGTCCTAGCCCGTTGAAGGCCGGAGTGGACCGATCCTCTTTCGAGGGGATCACCGCCGGATATGCCAGCGGGCTTTTTTCGTTGTTCGCCGCTGCGGAATCGCCGATACTGCTTTCGGCCCCGCCTGCTGGTGTGACGACCGATTCGTCGGTAGCCCCCAGCTTATAGGGCGAGTCCATTTTCGTTTGCTCCGCGATCCAAGACATCGCAGTTGACCGCCAACACAAGCTGTGTGAAACTTTTCGTGGAAGCCCACGGGCCGGTGTGGTTGCGTCTCTTGAGGCGTGGCCCCCGTATATGACGTGGGCTTCTTTTGTGAACGGCTGATTGAAGAATCCGGCGGAGGGGCATTCCCAGACGGCAACGTCCCGGATGCCAGGTCCACGTCGGGTTCTTCTTTCGTGAGGGTCATCTGCGTAACCGCCCTCTTAGTGAGGGGGTCAGGTCCGGCGGATGGCCCTCTTTTTCTGGTGCGAGCATTCTCCGTTGCGACGATTATTCCGAGCAGCCTCGGCCAGCAGCCGGACGCCCAACTTCGCACCTGCGATGCGGCACGGCACTGTGATAAAGTTGGTCGAGGTCTTTCATGTCAAAAGCTGGCTGCGTTTGAACGCGAACCACGGCTGTTGTTTTGATTCGACCAACCCAACCGCTTCGGGTAGCCTACCTCATGCCCACCGTTCATCGCCAAGACGGATTCCGAGTGATGATCTACACCAAAGATCATCGTCCCGCCCATGTGCATTGTGTTCGCGGTGATGCGGTTGTGATCGTGAATCTGCCCGATCAAGGTATTGCGGCAACAATTCGTGAGTTCAGTCCCCATGTGAAGCATGATGACTTGTCGGACGCCGTTCGGATCGTCAATCAGAACACGCAAAAACTTTGGAAGGCTTGGAGGTTCTATCATGGTGACGACTAAGAAACGCCCGGCGGACACTTTCAATCTGGGAGGTGCCACATACACCCGCGAAGAATGGCGGAAGATGGTTCGCGAAGGGCGAAAAGCGTGGCGCGAGCAAGCCGCACGCACACCCTTCGCCATCGCCGTGGAATACGAAAACGCCACCAAAACGGTGTTGTTGTCACTGAGCAACTGCTGCCGCTTAATCGTCCCGCTGACATTCTTGCCCGAACTCGTAAACGCGAAACCGAGTCAACTGGCCGATGTTGTGTTGATGCCGGAAGGCTACGCCATTGAGTGGCCCCAGCTTGACCAACAGTTTCTGGTTTCCAGCTTGCTGGCCGACGTTTGCGGCCCCGGATTGCCGATGCCGGAACTCGGCCAACGAGCCGGGCAAGTCACCTCTCACGCCAAGCCGAAAGCCACTCGAAGCAATGGAGTACTCGGCGGCAGGCCCAGCACACGAAAGACATGACCATGAACTCGCCGAAACGGTCACGTTGGATCGCATCCGCGCGAGTTGGACGAAGTCGTGGTCGAAACCGTTTCAGTGTCAACGCTGCCGGGTTCCTCGTTTCCAATCGGTGCCTCAACGAATTGAATGGCATTCCGCAACGCTCGGCGAACAGCTTCGGGATCTTGCAATCGGCGTTGCAGCATTTGTGTCGCGATGTCGGTCGGCAAGCATTCAAAGAACTTGATTCCGTGAATCGCGTCTTCGGCGATTCTTGGTAACAGCGTTTCCGGCGGGCGATCTTGGAGACCGCGCAGCGCTTGCAGTACGTTCGCTGTCGGCAAATCCGATTCAAAATATACGGCCAAGGAATCGTACTTGGCTCCGGTGTGAGTGACGTCTTCAATTCCCGATGCCAGACAGGCGTTGGCTCCTTGACCTGCGAAGGTCCACCACGTCCAGTTCGACTCATCACGCCGAATCGTCGAACCCTCTGCGGTCAGCCACGCGAACTCTTTGCGGAGCTTGATCATTCGGCCTCGCGCACGTTCCGTACAACCGCTGTGGAAGTCTTGACCAAGCAAGCTGCGTTTCATCGCTTGGGCGACCTTTTCGCTCAGTCCCCGACCAATTCCCTGCCAGAGTGAGCGACCGGGGTCATCCGATGGTTCGACATGCGTGAGTCGGCGTTTCCAGTCGATGTCTTTCACTCGCCAAGCGCGACCACCCAACAGCAGAACTTGCGAATCGCCTCGTTTTCCGATGAACGTTATTTCGTCCACAGAACCCAACTCACGGCGACCGTGAATCACCTTGAAAAGCGGCGGAGTTGTGAACACCGAGAGCAGTTCGAGAAAGTGCCGGTGCCCGTAGGATGCTTCGCCGTGTTCATCAATGGCAAGAATCCCCTCTTCGCTCCACAGGATTTTCTTTTCGAGCATCCAATCGACGATCCGCTGAACCACGTCGTTCGGCATCTTGGCAAATGCAGGAACCTCGGACCCCCATTTCATCCACAGATTGCGACCGATCCCGCTTTCTTGCAGCGTGATCGCCATGAGTTGCTGAGCCAACACATGGAATGGCTCAACTGGCGGCTCAACGGGTTCCACGAAGCCCTGTTCGGCGAGCGCCACAAGTGCGGTGGCTTGCAGCAGCGCAGGACCGTTGGTTGTCAGAAAGAGACAATTGCGGACGCTGCCGGGGCGTCGTCCGGTTCGTCCCATACGTTGTAAAAAACTGGCGACCGTGAAAGCGCAATCAATCTGGATGACTCGATCCAGACTACCGACATCCACGCCCAATTCGAGCACGCTGGTGGCGACGATGACACAATTGTCGCCTTCGGCAAACGCCTTTTCTGCCTCGCCTCGTTCGTGTTGGCTGAGAGAACTGTGAGTCACGAACGTCGTGACCTCCCTCGCAAACCCTGATTCCAGCAGCGGCATTTTGGAAGACGCGGCATTTCGTGATCGTTGTATGGCCTCCTCGATAGACAAAGATCCCGAATGAGCGGCGACTGTCGCGGAATATGCACTTCCGAGCGGTCGCTTTTCCACCGTCAAAAACACGTAAGCCGGAGCCTAGATTCTGAAAAATGTCGCATTGCTTTAGGTCGACGACACCGTTTTCAGAGACGCGAACCCCGGTTCCTTCGCAGCTATCGTGAATACGACAACGGGACAGCACGGCCTTAGCTTCGCGCCCAGTGACAGTCAGGCAGTCTCCCGTCGCCGAAAGATCACAATCTTCGATTTGTAGCACTCCTTCTGTCACCGCGATCGCAGTACGTCAAACATTTGTCACGTCTGCCATTCCGCGAAAACTTAAGCCCTTTACGAAGACGTTCTTTGCTTTGACCCAAAGGCAAGACGCTCCGTCCCCAAAAATCATGATCTCATTGACCGGTCCATCACCGACCAACCTCAAGTTTTTTTGAGAATGAGCTTCTCGCGATATACGCCCGGTTTAACTACGACTGTATCGCCAGGATTCGCATTATTGATGGCTTGCTGAATGGATCGGAATTTGGTCGAGCCGTTCAGCGCTACGACAAGCCGCCGTCCTGTTGATGTCGCTCCTGATACCCCCGAAGCCTGAGCATGTCTTCGATTGTCGGACGGAGCAAACTGCTTTCCGCGAGAAAGGTTGCGAGGTAGCCGAACGGCGATCTGCTTTCGATTGTTTTTGGACCGCGAAACCTGCTTTTCAATCGTTCGCTTTCCTGACTTCGCAGGCAATTCGGCAAGTGGCCGGTCCTTGAAATCGCGTTGACGAACAGTGGTAACAGGCGCACCCGTTACCGATATGTGACAATATTGGCATTGTATCGCTAGGCCGGTATTCGGACTTCCGCAATGCTTGCAAATCATTGGGAGCGATTTTCGTTTGATTCGATCGGTGTATTCCGCCTGTGCAACAGAAAACACGCCCAGGTCGAAACGGCCTCCTCGTGCGATCTAAGTACAGTGGCTTCGCGAGTGCCTCGCAGGTTGCCAGCACCTTTCGACCGAAGCCGCATGGCGACGAACAGTGTTGATGCAACTTGGCATGAACGAATCATAAGCATCTAATCGCGACGGATTGTGACAATCAAGCGACTCGCTACCGTTCGCGAATTGATTCCGTTCATAACGACTTGTCTGCAACGCAGCGTAAGCGGCAGCAGTCGCGTAACATCCGAGCGACATCGTGAAGTGCTCATCAAAAAGAGCGGCTCATGGCAAACAATCCGTCGTCCAAAACTCCGGTGGATTGCCTTCCTTCCCCTGGCAACGTCACCGTCGTCTATCAGGAAGAGCAGGAGACGAGGCTGCTGGTGAGTCGCTTCGCCGCTACGGGAACGAGGCATACGCAGACCTCACCCCGTTGTTCCAAGACTTCCAGTCGCGTGGCCTGTCGCAAAACGCCATCGCCGCCGAACTCAACCAGCAAGGTCACACCACACGGCGCGGCAAGCCGTGGAGCCAAGTCCAAGTTGGCCGAGTGCTCCAACGGCTCGCGATTTCGTGAATCCATTAGCAACGCAAGCTCTCTCTACGCCCTGAAGTAAGGAACGCCGGATGGCCAGCATCTACAAACGGGGTGACCGCTACCTCGCCAGCTTTTACGACCACACCGGGAAGCATGTCTGCCGCAGCACTCGCACGAGTGACAAATCGGCGGCCAAACGCATTGCCGCGAAATGGGAAGAGCAGGCGGCACTCCGGCGCGAACGCTGCATTGATCCGCGCCAAGAGTCACTGTCGATCGAGGGCCGCAAGAGCGTTGAATCGCATCTCGCCGACTATCAAGCCAAGCTCGAAGCGGGTGGCTCTGGTGCGAGACATGTGAGTCGCACGATTGAGATGATTCGCTCGATGGCCACGAAAGGCGAGTTCACGACGGCCTCAGACATCTCGGCCGATGGCGTGAATCGCTACGCCGCAGAGTTGAAGATCCAAGGCCGATCGGCACGAACGATTCAAAGCTATCTGACCGCCATCAAGGGATTCACTCGCTGGTTGGTCAGCGATGGCAAGTTGCCGAATGATCCACTGGCGACAGTCAAGAAACCGAACCCAGAAACGGATCGACGGATCGAACGCCGAATGTTGCGACACGAGGAATGGGCTTGGCTCCGCGACGCGACCGCCACTGGTGAAGATCGCTTCGGGATGTCTGGTTCCGAGCGTGTGCTGTTGTTCGAGACCGCGATTCAAACCGGCCTGCGGTCGAACGAACTTCGCAGTCTGACTCGCGGACGGCTCTACCTCACGTCCGAGAAGCCGTACATCACCTGCAAGGTCGGTTCGACCAAAAATCGGAAGGAAGCTCGGCAATACATTCTTTCGGACTTGGCCGATCGTCTACGGGCTCACATCGCGACGAAAGCACCCAAGGCTCCGGTGTTCTCGCTGCCTGCGGATTACGAGATGGCCGAAATGCTCCGCGCCGATTTGGATGACGCTCGCAAGGCGTGGCTCCACGAAGTTCGGCATGATCCAGAAGAGTTCGCCAATCGTGAGCACAGCGACTTCCTCAACGTGAAGAATCACGAGGGCGAGGCACTCGATTTCCATGCCCTGCGACATACCTGCGGCGGCTGGTTGGCAATGACAGGGGCACACCCGAAGTCCATCCAATCGGTGATGCGACACAGCAGCATCGTGCTCACAATGGACACCTACGGCCATCTCATCCCTGGTCAGGAAGCCGAGACCGTGGCCCGGTTCTCCGATCTGCTGCGCAACGAACAGCCGAACCTCATGCGAGCCACGGGAACGACCGACGCAACCTCGGAGCAATCAGCAGCGCGCTGCGAATTGGGCGCAGCGCAGTGCGTGCCCGGTGCGACATCGTGCGACGACGATGACTCGACCGGCTCTTCCGATGAGCCATGCAACTCCCTGCCGTTTGCGGAGTTGAGCAGCATCGTGCGACCCGATGCGAGCCAGAACGAAAATGGGACCGCTGGGATTCGAACCCAGAACCAAAGGATTATGAGTCGGACGGCGATGCCTCGCATCAGGCGAAAGGCCATAAGGTTACGAAGCGTCGTTCGCGCCGTTGCACCACTGGTTGCACCAACTCACCGGAAAACGAACGCGGCGAAGCGGTCGGCGGCTCGGTTGTGAGTCGGGCGGAGTCGCTGCCGATCAAGGGGGATTCGTTCTCTGCCGCGCTGGCGATGATTGCTTCGCTGCCGTTGTCGGATGCTGAGAAGGCGGACGCGGTGCGGCGGTTGATGGCGGAGCGGATTCAACACTGGGGGGAGGGCTGAGCGATGCCGTTTGCTGATCCTGAAACACAACGGACCTACCAACGCGACTACAAGCGGCTGCAACGGGCGGGTGGGAGTCAAACTCCCGGTCAAACCCGGTTGCCGGTCGAGTTTCGATGGCAGACGGCGGCGGACGTGCGGGCGTTGCTCGACGAACAAGTGGCGGCGGTGCGGCAGGATAATTCGCTCGGCTCGGTCGAGCGGGCGAAGGCCGTTGGGTATTTGGCTGGTATCGCATTGCGAGCGATCG
>JANNDA010000937.1:0-5171 GCA_031387195.1 Planctomyces sp.
GATTCAGACGAGGTCGCGAAAGAACTCGCCAAGCACGGGATTCCTCAGCATTACATCAAAGATGCGATGGAGATCGCCCGTGCCCAGGGTGGGTTCACGATCTTCGCGTTGGTCGATGCACTGACGCGGCTCACGCAACGAATCACGTCATCAACAAGAAAGGATTTGGATAGCGGCACCACTGGCCTCTCTCCCCTTGCGCTGAATGGCGTTTCCAGTCTGCGAATCCGCGCCGCGTGAGTTTGCATCAAAACTCCAATGAAACTTGTGTCCCTGAAATCACTGCGACTTCATCCCGAAGCGAACCGAGTTCCCCGGATGCCGCCGGAGCAGGATGCGGAGTTTCGAGCGGACATTGCCGAACGAGGTATTCGGGTTCCCATCGAGATCATCGACGGGGGCGTCATTGTCGATGGCAGGAGTCGCTATCTGGCGGCCAAGCAACTGGGCATCAAGCGAGTCCCCGTGATCCGCGCGCCGCTGAATGGCGACGATCCCGTCCTCTACATGTTGCGAGCGGCCACCAAACGCCGTCACCTGACCGATGACCAACGAGCGTGCCTTGCACGAGAAGAGATGGAGATTCTGAGCCAGATCGCAACACGCGAACGTGCTCGGCTGGGTGGACTGACCGGCGGTCGTGGCCGGGCGAAGCCGAGCGATAGCTTGCCGATCACATCGGTCGGGAAGCAACAGCCGACGAAGACTTCTCGCGGCACCGTGGCCGTGGCTTATCGCGTCTCGGAACGCCGAATCCGCGCAGCTCAGCAATTGAAACAGGTCGCGCCGAAACTCTACGAACAAGTCAAAGCCGGAGCACAACGGCTGACCGTCGCCAAACGAGAAGCCGACCGCGAATCGAAACGCCAAGAGCAACGACGTTTGTCGAGAGCCGCGCGTCCGCATCGGGACGAATCGAATTGGGAAATCCGCTGCGGCGACTGCATCGAGGAACTGGCGAAGCTGAAACCAGGAACGGCTCGACTCGTCTTCGCCGATCCGCCGTACAACCAAGGCATTGACTATGGTCCAGGTCGCACGGCGGATTCGCTTTCGGACGAAGCGTATCTCGCATGGTGCCGCCGCTGGATCAAAGCGTGCGTCCGCGTGCTGACCGACGACGGCAGTCTGTGGGTGATGATCTCCGACGAATACGCCGACCACTTTGGTTTGTTACTTCGCGAAGCCGGACTGCATCGTCGCTCGTGGATCAAGTGGTACGAGACGTTCGGCGTAAACTGCACCAACAACTTCAACCGCTGCTCGCGGCACATCTTCTACTGCGTCAAGAACCCGCGCCGCTTCGTCTTCAACACGGACGCCGTCTCTCGCCCGTCCGACCGTCAATCCAAATACGCCGACTCACGAGCCAAACCCCACGGCAAACTTTGGGACAACGTCTGGTGCATCCCACGCCTCGTCGAAAACAGCCGCGAACGCCTTCCCGACTTTCTGACCCAACTCCCACTGGCCCTCATCCGCACGATCGTTCTCTTTGCCAGCCAGCCCGGCGATCTCGTTATCGACCCGTTCAGCGGTTCCGGCACTACCGGCGTCGCTGCTGTGGAAAGTGGTCGCGGCTTTATTGGAATTGAGAGGAGCCGTAGTTTCGCCAACCGAGCACGACGCCGAATTCTTTCGGAACGGCACTCTGACGACTCACGAATCTGAGATTGACCACAACGAGTCACCGGCTGAGTGGCGATTGGTCCGAACTGCGACTTTCCAGCCGGTTAGCGTCATTGCAATGGCTTTCGCTCATCGAGTCGTCGTGAAATGGTCTCCTGTGTTGTGATCAACTCGGTGCGCGGAGCGTTTGCGTTGGGCAATTCCGTCAGGTTTTTGGACGCAAAGACCTTGGCGTTGATGTCGCCGGTGGCGTCGACTACGTCATCACCCACGAACTTTGCCACTTGATCGTCCACAGCCACAACATCAAATTCTACCTGCTGCTGGATCGCGTTATTCCCGACTGACGAGAACGGAAGGCTCGTCTGGAGGGGCTACGATGTGAACCCTCAAGCGTCAACCTTTGGCCTTCCAAAAGACCATATGCGACCGGACGACGGAGCAATCAAATGCTAGTTCAGTGGATGCCGTATTTGCGAATCGACTACGGCTTTAACAAGCCAAAGAGTCTCCAGATCGGGAAGGCAAGATTTCTTGCAGACTCTGACGAGACATGGCGAAACGCCACGGGTCTACCTCGTCCCGACTATTTGCGGATGTTCAGAGACTTTCCGACTGTTCCACAGGGTGAGGTGGGAGACCCAATTCATGGGACGCTCATCGTGTGTGAAGACGAGGAGTGGCTGGCGCGTCATGCCGACGCGGCAGTGGCTATCCTGTACTAAATTGGGTGAACTGCGTTTGTTCGGCGGTGGCCAAAGGCATTTAGGTTTCCACGAATTCGACCAGCAGGTTTTGGCGAGCGGGGTCGATATCGGCTCGCAGGAACAGGCGGAGGAAGTCGGCCTTCAATCGCACGCGTTGGCGACGAGTGTATTTCATCTTCGCCATCAGCGATGCCTTGATTGCGGAGTTTTGGATCGCGAACGCAATCACTCACTGAAGGGCTGACTGTCGGTCCTCGTTGTCTCGGTTTGTCGTGCCAGCACTGGATCGTCGCCAGCGGCCTCGTGCCTCGCATTGGCTGAGGCTGCGGTGATGGCCGGCACATCGGGACGCACGTGATGAATTCCCTCGGCCGCTCAGATTGGCTAGAAGTGCCGCCCCGTTTGGCCTTCCTGCTTTGAGCCCACCAACCGCGAGGAATTCAACGTGAGCGAACCGGTCTTCATCTTTGATGTGCATCTCGATCTGAGCATGAATGCGTTGGAATGGAATCGGGACTTGCGTTGGTCGCAGGAACGGATTCGGCGTTGGGAACAGAACATGAAGGACAAGGTGGACCGTGGGAACAACACGGTCTGTCTGCCGGAGATGCGACGAGGTCGAATTGGTCTGTGTGTGGCGACGCAAATTGGCCGGCATTCACCGTACTTTCATCGGTTGCCCGGATGGAACTCGCCGGAGCAAGCGTGGGCTCAGACGCAGGGACAGCTCGCTTGGTATCGCGCGATGGAAGAGGCGGGGGAGTTGGTCTCGATTCGCACGACAGCGCAACTCAATGCGCATCTCGATCTGTGGATGAAGTCGCCGCCGTGTGATGACGGGACACCGTATGTTGTCGAGTCGCTCAAGAAGCCGGCGCATCTTCCGATCGGCTTTGTGCTCAGCCTCGAAGGGGCCGATTCGATCATCACGCTGAAGCATCTCGAACGGAGTTATGCCGACGGTTTGCGGGCACTTGGACCGGCGCATTATGGGCCGGGGATCTACGCTCACGGGACCGATGCCTCGGGACCGCTCCCGGCCAAAGGGAAAGAGCTGCTCAAGGAAATGCAGCGGCTGGGAATCATTCTGGACGTGACGCATCTGTGTGACGAATGCTTCTGGGATGCGCTCGATGTCTATGACGGGCCGCTGTGGGCCAGTCATCAAAACTGCCGCACGCTGGCTCCGTGGAACCGTCAATTCGCGGACGATCAGGTCAAGGCGGTTGTCGAACGAGGCGGCATCTTGGGCATGGCCTTCGATGCCATCATGATGGTTCCCGGCTGGACGCATCTGCGCAGCAAGCCGTCGGACTTCCAACTGAAGATCGAGCGGATCTGCGATCACATCGACCATATCTGCCAACTGGCGGGCAACGCGAAGCATGTCGGCATCGGCACCGATCTCGATGGCGGATACGGGACCGAGCAAACGCCGATGGACATGGATTCGATCGCCGACCTGCAAACGCTGCCGGGGTTGCTGCGAGCACGCGGTTATTCGCAGGACGACGTTGAAGGAATCATGTGGCGCAACTTCGTGGACTTCCTCCGTCGGACATGGAAGTAGCCAAAGCGACACAAACCTCACCGAGCTTGCCTCATCGGTCTCTACTCAACTCAAAATCGGCTGCGTTTTCACCCTTTCAGCAGAACCCCTCTTCTGTTCTGGTTCTTAATCTTTTTGTCAGCACTTCATTCCGAACGGCTGACAAAAAGATGGGGGACAAAAAGATGAAAGCCAGGTTGTCGTAGTCTTAAGATGAATTGTGTAGTTACCACTGAGGCAAGCTTAGTGGAGTGGATGATTAACCGCGCGTTCGGCAGGCTTCGATGACCAACTTGGCGACGCCGATGCCGGTCACTCGTTGAAAGGCTCGCCAACCGGGAACGGCATTAACTTCGATCACGAAGCCGTGGCCTTTGCGATCGTACAAGATGTCGATGCCGGCGAATCGAGCCCCTGTGGCCGAGGCGGCTCGCAATGCCCACTCGGCTTCCGTGTCGGTGACGGAGTGCGGTTCGCCACGGCCTTCGCGAGAGACATTTGTGCGGAAGTCGCCGTCCGACACACGTCGCATTCCACCGAGGACTCGACCGCCGAGCACGAGCACGCGAATGTCGCAGCCGGGATGGTCCACAAAGCGTTGGAGATACAAGGTGGCCTGCAATCGTTCCAACGTGCGAAATGTTCGCAAGGCGAGGTCCGGATCGCTGACTCGCAGAATGCCGCGTCCTTCGGAACCGAAGATCGGCTTTACGACGACATCGCGGCCTAGTTGCTCAAACGCGATGAGCGCATCGTCCGAGTTCTCGCAGACGATCGTCTCTGGCACAGGTAGGCCGTCCGCTTCCAGCTTCGCAGTCGTGAGGTACTTATCAACAGCACACTCGACCGACTTGGGTGAATTGAGCACCGTGACTCCGGTCGCCTCAAGCTGAGCCAGTACGTCCATGCGATAGACCACTTGCTCCAACGAACCCGGCGGCATCGTGCGAATGATGACCGCGTCAAACGCGGTGAGGTTGTGATCGGACTCAGGTGAGCGAGGCGGCGTTAGCCCCCCGGTGCTCACTTTGAGCGGAATGGCGCTAGCCACCGGTCGTTTGGGATCGACGTCGTCGGGCGAATTACCGGCGGCTAGCGCCGTGCCGCTCACAGAGCCAGCGCCATTGGGCTGACGCCCCCCGTTCGCCTTTGGGGCCTCTTCAAACAGGATCAAGAAGCAGGGTTCGGGCAGGTTCTTGAGCGGGATGATTTCCAGACTGACCGCGCGGGCCTCGCCGTCTTGCTTCACACGGACGTTGTCCCTGCGCGTGGTCTTGTTTTCCTTT
>JANNDA010000940.1:0-1980 GCA_031387195.1 Planctomyces sp.
TACGGGTTTTGAAACCGTCTTAGGCAAGGGTGATTGCTGACAGACGGAGAGAAACTGTGTCGATCCAGTTAGTGGAACTGATTGCGACGGGACAGGGTGAAGGCCAGTTGTTGCGGCAGCAATTGGTGGAGGGGCAAGTTGTTCGCCTGGGACGCGCTCCGCAGGCAGGCGTGGCCATTAGCTGGGATCGCACGATCTCGCGCGAACACGTGGATCTCGTTTGGAGAAATGATCGACTGAAAGTCGCCTGTCTGCCGAATGCGACCAACCCCATCCGATTTCAGGGAGCGGTGTGTCGCGAAATCTCGGCGTCAGCCGGGGAAGCGTTTCAAATCGGACTGACCGTGTTTGTGGTCCGGGTTGAGATGAAGGTGGACATGGCTCGACAGACGATGGCCGAGCCCTCCGCGCCGGTGGTTTCGATGCCCGAATTGGGGCAAAGCCCCAATGAATTCACGGCAGACGATGAAGGGGAGGCTGTCGAAGAGCACGTCTACAAAAGTGCTGAGTTAGAAAACGTAGCCTTCGGCGATACGAACCGCCAGATGGAGGTCCTTTCCAACTTGCCGCAGATGATTTCCGGAACCAGAACCGACATGGAACTGGCGATGATGTTGGTGGGGTTATTGCTGGAGGCGATTCCTCCGGCGATTGCGGTGGCGGTGGCGGTTTTTGAGGAAGAGTTTGTCAACAACTTGCGAGCAGGGCACAACCTTGATGCCGAACTCCCCAAGCCGCTGCTGATGCGCGTCCAGACACGCGAATCCTTTACAGGACGATTCATGCCCAGCCGCAAACTATTGCGTAAGGCGTTGCTGGAAAACTCCAGCATGATGCACATCGTCGGGGATCTCGAATCCAGCAAGGTGACGATGAGCGGTTCGCTGGGTTGGGCGTTTTGCGCGCCGGTCACCGCTGAATCGTGTCTTGGTTGGTGCTTGTATGTGTCCGGCGAAGGTGGCCGTGATGAAAATGCTTTTCTGGATGAAGACCTGTTGAAGGGCGATCTACGATTCACGCAATTGGTCGCGCAATTCATTGGCTCAATTCGCACCGTGCGAACGTTGCAAGAACATACCACGCAGCTCTCGACGTTCTTCTCGCCGAAGGTGATCGCCAACCTGACGAAGAAATCTGCCGGAAACATTCTGGAGCCATCAGAGCGGGATATCACCGTTTTGTTTTGCGACGTGCGCGGTTTCTCGCGGAAGTCGGAACAGTTGAAGGACAATCTGAAGAAACTGCTGGAGAGTGTCCGCGCCGCGTTGAGCGCCATGACTGGTGGCATCTTGGCATTTGATGGAGCCATTGCGGACTTTCAAGGAGATGCGGCACTCGGTTTTTGGGGTTGGCCAGAACCGCTGGCGGATGGACCAATCTCCGCTTGCCGAGCAGCGCTCACCGTGCAACAGGTCTTCAATCTGCCGTCCGAGGAGGGCGACCTCATGGAAGGTTTTACCTGTGGTGTGGGCATTGCTCACGGCCGCGCGATCGCCGGGCAGATCGGCACGACTCAGCAAGCCAAGATCGGTGTCTTCGGCCCGGTGGTCAATCAAGGATCTCGGATTGAAGGGCTGACGCGGATGTTTGGCGTCAACATTTGCATCGACGAAACGACCGCCGACTTCGTCCGCCGGATGCTGCCTCCCTCGGAAGGTTATTGTCGCCGTTTGGCGAAGCTTCGTCCCAAGGGGATGGACACCGCGATCTTGATCAGCGAACTCCTCCCCGCGAATGACGGCAGCGAATTACTCTCCGCCAATGCGGTCGCAGCGTATGAGAAAGGGCTGGACGCGATCATTGCCGGTGATTGGGCTGCGGCACTCACGCTGCTCGAACAGGTTCCCGATGGTGATGGTCCGAAGAAATTCCTGCTCGAACAGATGGCTCACACCGACAATCAGCCACCCGCCAACTGGGACGGCGCGTTCAGCCTGACGAGCAAATAGCCTGTCGCGAAAGTAACCCGAAGCGTCAGCG
>JANNDA010000130.1:0-10160 GCA_031387195.1 Planctomyces sp.
TCCGAACACTACGATACTGTATCTATGGCCAAATCTTGGCGATCTGAAGTAACCGCATTTGTTGGCGTTCTTGTTGCTTCAGTTCATCCGGCGAAAGCCGTGTCGTTGTCCATTTGGAGGATTCCATGTTGTTGAATCGTCGTCGTGAGCAGACGCGCTGAAAGTCGCTTGTCACGACGGAATCTCACGATGTTGAGGACGTTTCTGCCACGATCAATGGAGGGCTGCGTCGAGCCGCAGCACTCCAGGTTGTCCCCCACCCATCCGAAGGAGTGACAATCTGGTGTGACTCATTACGCTGGCGAGCCGCTGATCCTGACGTCGTGGCGTGTTGGTCACTTGAGTGGCCCGGCACTACGACGATGGGCCTCACGCGAAAGGTGCCGGACAATGGTCACTCCAGGTTCGATGTGCTGGCGGATGATGGTCGGTTTCGTGGCGAGCTTATTCGCCGCAGTGGGCGCATCGGCGGAGGAGAAAGAGAGCAAGTCACGCTCGGTTTCGCCCGTCGAGATCAAGATCGAACCGCGAAAGCTCGGACCCGGCGGTGCGCTGAGTGTGCGGACGTTGGTGACTCGACCGACGGCAATTCCTGGAGTCATCGGCTGGACCATCGAATCAAAACGGCATCGCGGCTATTTGATCGCGGCGGCACTCAGTCCCGACGCGAAGCAAGTCGCGACAGGCGGGCTCGACGGGATCATTCGATTGTGGGACGCCGAGACGGGGGCGTTTCAACGAGCGTTCGTCGGGCACGACAGCTACATCTACGACCTCGCGTGGTCTCCCAACGGTCGCACGCTGGCGGCGGGGGGATCGCATGAAGCGCAAACGAAGCTGTGGGATATGCACACCGGCTTGCTGATGCGCGGCCTCAAGCATGATTCGTGGGTGTCGAAAGTCGTGTGGTCGCCGGACGGTCGGATGTTGTTGGTCTGCGGCGGTGAGAGCGGGATCGCGAAGTTCTGGGATGTGTCGCTGGCGATCGAGCGGGGCAAGGTCGAACACGGCAAGCACATCTCGTCGGCGATGTGGTCTCCCGACGGCGAGACAGTGGCGTTCGTGGTGACGGGGCAAGCGGTTCAATTGTTCGATGCAACGGAGTTCAAAGTCAGCAAGTCACTGGGCGATCCGGCTGCTGAGACGGCATACAACGTGAGCTGGTCGCCGGATAGCAAACAGCTCGCGGTGGCGACGAACCTCGGCACGAAAATCTGGGATGTCGAATCAGAGATGGTGAAGCAAACGCTCGCCGGGCCAATGACGGTGGCGGCGTGGGCACCGAGCGGCAAAGTGCTGGCGACGGCGTATTCCGGCCAAGCGGTGCAGATGTGGGACACCTCAAATTGGATGCCGCTCAAACCGCTGCCGATCGCGGGGACCGGTTTGATTTGGAGCCCGGATAGCTCGCGACTTGCCGCGTTCAATACGGTCAATGTTCAACTCTGGGACGCAACTGCGGAGAAGGCTTTGCCGCCGATCGACGCCACTGGCCCTGCGTCGCGAGTGATGTGGACCGCCGGAAAAATCATGGCGTCAGGCATCGGCACGCCGGTCATCTCGCTGTGGGAAATCACGTCGGGAAAGTTGCTGCGAAAGCTCGAAGGACATACCGCAGCCATCACGGCGATCGCTTGGACGGCGAACGACAAGACGCTGGCCTCGGCGAGCTACGACAAGACCGTCCGCGTTTGGGATGCCGTGAAAGGTGAGCAGCTCAAAAAGCTCGAAGGCCACACCGATGTCGTGGCGACATTGTCTTGGGCCCCCAACGGCAAGCTGCTGGCGAGCGGCAGCTACGACAAGACCGTCCGCGTTTGGGACATCGCCACTGGCAAGACGACGAAGACGCTCGACAAACATCCGGCAGCAGTCACGGTCATGGATTGGAACGGCAAGATGCTGCTCGCAGGGGGCCCGACCAACATGGTCTGCGTCTGGAATACCACGACCGGTCAGCAGGTTCGCAAGGTCGAGATCTCCGGAGCGGCACAGTCACTGGCGTGGTCGCCGGATGGCAAAGTGCTTGCAGGGGGCGGCGTCGATGAATCGCTGCGGATCTTTAACCCCGCGAACGGACAAGTTCTCGCCAGCCTCGCACTTGCCGGCAGTCCCCCCTCGGTGACCGCGCTGGCCTGGAGCACGAAGGGGGAAACGATCGCCTCCGGTCGAGGCAATCACACCGCGCAGATTTGGAATTTGCAGACCGGCAAGACGATTCACAGCGTGGCCACGATGGCTCCCGTACAAGAGGTGATGTGGTCGGACAGCAATCGCACTCTCGCAGTGGGGACGACCGACCGCTGCGTGCGGTTCTTCGACACCGCCAGCGGCAAGATCCGCACAACGCTGATCACTGATGCGGACCAAGTCCCTGCCGTCAGTGCGGAAGGGCACTATCGAGCCGTCCCTGACACCGAGCCAGAACTGGTCTACATCGTGCAGACCGAGACCACTCAAGACACTTACTCGCCTGCCGAGTTTGCGAAGAAGTTCCGATGGAAGAACGCACCGAAGGAAGTGCGGATCGGTGACTGACTGCGGCGGTGAGATTGGAAATTTGCTGACACTGGCCGTTTCCTAACGGTCGTCCAACCTTTTTGGAGAACTCGATGAGAGCTGTATCGTCCTTTGTATTCATGGCAGTGATTTGTGGTTCCCTCGCCTTGGGTGCGGAGCCGCTCACGATCAACGTTTGGCCGGGCAAGCCACCGGGTGAGACCAACGAGTTGCCGCCGGAAGCGGATCAAACGAAGCCTTCAGACAGGCTCATTGCGGGCCGTCGCATCATCAAGCTCGGCAACGTCTCGACGCCGCAACTCACCATCTATCGCCCGGCCAAAAGCAAAGACACCGGCGCGGCGGTTGTGATCTGTCCCGGCGGCGGGCACCACATTCTGGCTTACGATTTAGAAGGGACCGAAGTCGCCGAGTGGCTGAATGAGATCGGCGTCACCGGCATCGTGTTGAAGTACCGCGTCCCCGGTCGCGATCCGGACAAACGCTGGCTCGCAGCAGTGCAGGATGCTCAACGCGCGATGAGTCTCGTACGCAGCAAAGCGCCGGAACTAGGAATCGATCCCAAACGGATCGGCCTACTTGGGTTCTCGGCGGGCGGTCAAGTCGCCGCGTTGGTCTCGGTGATACAGCCGCGTCAGTACGAGCCGCTCGATGACTTGGACAAGGTTTCGTGTCGTCCTGACTTCGCGGTGCTGATCTATCCAGGCGGCTTGGATGAAAAAGGCCAAGCGAAATTGCGCGAGGAAGTAACCGTCACGAAAGAGGCACCGCCGATGTTCTTCGTGCATGCGTTCGATGACGGCGTGAGCGTCTTCAACACGCTGCTGCTCGCCACAGAATTGAAGAAGGTCGGCGTTCCCGCAGAAGTCCATGTCTATGCGACCGGCGGCCACGGCTATGGCCTACGACACGTTGACGGCCAACCCGTCACCGACTGGCCCAAGCCCTGCGAAGCATGGCTCAAAACGACGGGAGTTGTTCGGTAAATTGAGACCCTGCCGCAACGACGATTTCCCCGAAGCTGACCATTTTCGTGAAGTCACGAAAATGGTTGATCTAGGTTTAGGCAGCCAGAGAGAAGTCGCTGACTTCGTGTAGACTCGCAAGCAAGAACTGATCGAGCAACGTCTTGCCGACCATCACGATCAAAGCCAAAGACTTCGCCAACGAGATCACCAACTTCAACATCAAAAAGGATGACCTGCGAACCGAGGCACGCATCTCACGCGAACACGTGAAGAACAACCGCGATGTCCGCAATCTGCTCACCCAGTCTAATTTGTGCCAACGATCGGCTCGGCCCGACGGGACGGTGCAATACATCGCCAACATCCTACGGTGGCGATGATCACGGTCAGTGCGGCGTGTCCCAAAAGGAACCATCCGGCCCACCAACTGGAGCTCAACACGTTACTCAGCGAGCTCACGACGGCCGAAGCATTGATCACTGGGCCGACGACCTGTTCAAGAGAGCGGCCATTTCTGATCCACGAAACGGACGCAATAACTCCAAAAATCCAAATCAGCGCGAGTGCTATGAGTACCGCAGATTCTACCTTTGGCCGGTCATGTTTTGCTGACGTCGATGCGGAACCGTTGAAGATTTGGGAGAGCACTCCGGCAATCAGCGTCACCTGAGCCACCGCAAACAACTTCCAGCCGCGCGACACCAACTCCAAACTTTCGGCCAAGAAATTTGGAGTCTCTTCCGCAGAGGGTGGTGCCCCGCCCCACGCGACCACCAACGCGAAATCGCGTGCGCTTTGCATTCCCCGCGCAACGGCATACGCGCCCAGAGCTGCGAACACTCCGTACAACGCCAGCAGCCCCCAACTCCAAGCCGACAAACGAGCCTGTCGGGGCGCTTGGACGAACCCCAAGGTCGTTAAGGTCACACCGAGTGCCAGGCTCACGGGACACCAACTGACTCGGACTAAGCGAGGTCCAATCTCGGTCAGCCCCGAGGCGTTTCGCGAAGTCATCACGTCCAAGACTGACGCGCAGGCGACGCCATCCCAGGCCAATCCCAATGCGGCGATCAAGCCGATCGAGCTCCCGGCCAGCAGTAAGCCGGTGCTGAAACGATAACCCTGATTGACTCGGCCTGGGTCTTCACCACTCATTGTCACTGTCGAACTTTTGAGAGTTGCCGACGTTTCATCGTGCGGCAAGAGGTTCGATTCGATTTGTGGTGAGTCAGGCTTCAGGGTGATCATGGCCCAGAGACCGGCTGGGGCGCTAAGGAAGATGGAGACGATCGGAACCCAATGGATTCCTGCGCCGAATTCAATCAGCGCCAGCATCAGGAAGAACGGGTAAAGAATCGTACTGAAAGCCAAAGCCCAGCGAGTGAATCGCGAGCGTGACGTGCGATGCAGCAAGTGCAGGCTGAAGCCGACCAGAGCGTCAAAGATCAGATGTGCGAGGACCAACAATCCCGAAAGATGGACGCCATCAAAAGCACGGGAAATCGGGAGCATGTTGGGGATCGGTTCCAGCACCAGAATCGCCACGGTCAAGAGCGTCGTTGCGAGCGACATCAGCAGCATCGCGAACAAAACTTCTGTCGGAGCGGCCAGTCGTTCGCGGCGAGTCAGTGAGGTAGTTGCCTTCAGCAAGCGACCGCTGAAACGGAGCAGGACGATCGTTCCGCAGAACCAACCGATGGCGACCGCACCGAACGCGAACGCCATGACCTCGCCGATTCGCGGTCCCCATTGTTGGAACGCCTGGCGATAGCCGACCCCGATCGCGGCCACGATGATGAGGCACCACAACGTCCACAGCCCTTCGAGTGCCAGAAATACAACGCCCGTCGCGAGGTCTTTTCGCTGCGTCACTCCGACGATTGTCTTGAACCCGCTGGGAGCCAGTTCCGCGACGTTTGTGCCAGCTCCGCGCAGCTTCGGCCACGCGACCTGTGTGAACTCTCGAATGTGTGACCACAGGCTGCTGCCCGAGTCTCGCAAAGTCGTCCAAGCTCGACTGTCAGACAGCGGGACGTCGGTGAAATGCTCGCGGGCGCTAGAGTGCCTCAAAATCACCAACGCCCAGATCGCGAACGGCAACGATGCAAACCAAAGGAATCCAAACAGAGCGAACAACAAGATGCAGCCGACGACGGCGTAACGAAAGTTCTGGAGGCTCTTCAGCGACAAGCCTGTGAATGTGGAAACGACTCCGGCGGCAAATGTCATCGCCATCAAGAACTCAAACGTATTTTGGTTATCACCGGATCTGGGATATGACAATTTCAACGTCAACATCCTCAAACCGATCAGCAGCCCGCCAACTCCAATGACGGTCAATGCCACCGACGGAATGCCAAGCTCCGCCTCGATCTGCTCGCGAGTCTTCGGCTCGGTAGGCGCTGACGGCGTGAGCAGGTTGGCGACGAACTCAGTACACGCAGCGAGTTTGGCTTTCACCCAAGCTGCCTTTGCCGAGCCACTTTGTGCCGCTGGCTTCGCAGCATCTGGTGGCAACATCTCGCTGTCACGGATGTGATTGACGTCGGTGCGAACGTCGGTGACTCGTTGGTAGCGCTGCGACGGCTCTTTCTCCAGGGTTCGTAGCACGACATCGTCCAGCCGCAGATCGATGCGTGCCTTCTGCGACGGCAACGGGAAGCGACCGAGCGGCAACTCGCCAGTCAGCATTTCGTACAAGACGACGCCGAGCGAAAAGATGTCCGCACGGTGATCGACTTCGGTCGGATGCTCGACTTGTTCGGGAGCCATGTAGTGTGGCGTACCGATCACTTCGCGAGTGCCGGTCAACTGTTTTTCGGAGGCGTCAACGTTGCCGATTTCATCGCTGGGTCGCGTGATCTTCGCCAAACCGAAGTCTGCGATTTTCACGCATCCCTCTTTCGAGATCAGGATGTTCTCCGGCTTAATGTCGCGATGCACGATCCCTTGCTCATGAGCGTACTGCAGTGCGTCGCAGATTTGCGGCACGATCCCCAACGCCTCTTTGCACGACAGCCGACCGGACTGCTCGACCTGCCGCAAGCTGGTCCCGTCCACGAACTCCATCAGGAAGAAATACAAATCCCCCTGCTTGCCGAAGTCGTAGACCGTGACGATGTGCGGATGATTGAGCTTCGCCAGCGCCCGCGCTTCCCGCTGAAACCGCTCCGCGAAGCCCGGATCGTTCTCAAAGTCCGGCCGCAGAATTTTCAGCGCGACCAGTCGATCCAGCTCCTTCTGCCGAGCCTTGTAGACGACCCCCATGCCGCCGTATCCGACTCGTTCCAGAATCTCCAACTGCGGAAAGTACGGAGCCAACATCTCCGGCAACGGAGCGACAAACCGCGGTCGATACGCCGCTGTGCTCGGTTGATTCAATCCGGGCTGGCTTTCAAAACCAAGCGTCAGCAAACACCTCGGACACAACACAGACGGCGTCCCGATTGGAACGCTCGCACCACATTGCGGACACACTTTTTCGCGGTCTTTATCGACCGATGCGGCGGCATCAGGCGTCGATTCAGCCGGCAAAGGATCGGGAGCGGAGTCTGCGGTAGTGGTAGTCGTCATGATCGCCTCTCGTGAATGACCTCTACCGAGTACTAAGCGGGAATGGTGAGCGGGTTGCTCAAAATTCCGCTTTCTCTGGTCGAGTCTCGCGAAAGCAATCGAGCCAGCGGTTATGAACGAGAGTTTCTTCAGGCAGACGAAATCCGTACCGCGACCGCGTGGGGTATAAAATCAGTGCCATTGAGCGTTCACCCTCGCTAACGCTTCGGGTTACTTTCGCAGCAAGCCTGGCCCATTCAAAGCACACGGGGCCTCAGCCGCCGGGCGTTACCGCCAGCGGGGTCCGTCGATCTCGTCGATCTTCAGTACGTGCTGAGACCGCGAGTAACGGTTCGGGCTTTCCTTGAAGTGATCGCGATTCTCTGGGTTGCTGAAGAGATACAGCTCCCCATCGAAGTACGCGCCGTACTGGGTACTTCCAGGGATGGCGCGATCTGACTTCCACAGCACAACCGGATCACAGCCCAACAAGCGAGGGGCATACTTCGCCGGGTCAGCTTGAAATTCCCGATATTCTTCGGCGTCGTAAAGCAGATAGACGACCCCTTGATAGACCAGAGCAAATTTCGCTTTCCCTTTACGCCATTCGCGGGTCTTGGCGAGCGAGACAGGGCTGTAACGGTCCAGTCCCACCAATAACTTTTGCTCGACCGCAGGCTTTGTATCTGGAACGAGATTCTTATCCGGAGCGACTTTTTGCCCAGAGTTTTGATCGTCAACGAGTGCCTTGCCGGGTGCTTCTTTCCCCACAATGGTTTCTTCAGGCAGCGGGTCCGCCCCCTTCGGGAGCACACCAATTTGTTCGATGACCTGATGCAACTGCGCCAGATAGGTTTTCTTGTCGCGTGATTTTTCCGACTTCAACAACATCATGCCGTCTGGACCGAGAATGATGTCCGTGGGCAATGATTGAATGTTGAACTGCGCCACCAATTCGGGATGCTGATCGCTATCGACCAGCACTGCCACGAACTGACTCGACAGCAGATCGCGAACGTCGCTGGTGTGCAGGACGTCCTTTTCCATTTGCCGACACGGCCCGCACCAAGTGGCGTAGAAATGGATGAGAAACGGTCGGCCGGACTGCTTCGCGTCGGCCGCAGCTTGTGCGAAATCTTTCTTCCACGCATCAGGGCGATTCGCACCGATCGCAGAAAAAGTCATCAGAGCCAACAGGCCGGTCATCACAACCGAGAGCCCAAGAATTCGGTTCCGTCCCATCATGTCACCTCACCCGGAGATCGAAACACGGCGAATGCCGCATCATCAAAATCTCTCGTCGTGCATCCTTGACGACTGCGAAAAAATCCTGGTCAACCACTGAGCGGTGGCGAACCATTCGCGGGTGCCCCGCTTCAAGTTCTATCGACCTGAAGCGGCAGGAAAATCAGGCGAGCCGTTTCCGTTCGGCAGAAGAGGCGAAATCCGCCACGCGAACGAAACCATCTGGCGAAAGTAGGCAGGCTGGGAATTACCAGTGGATGGGGCCAAGGCTGTTCAAGTCTTCGTGAGTATCTGGCTGAAGTTCACCGTGCTCCTGACTGTCGAGCTGGTCGATGTCGCGTCGGGGCGCGGTCCGCAATCCGACGGTCTCTAAGAAATTCTCCAGCAACCGATGGCCGCCACTCGTGAGTACAGACTCCGGATGAAATTGGAGACCGAAGGTCGGCCAATCAACGTGCTCCAATCCCATGATCAACCCGTCCGTCGTCCGCGCTGTCACGCGGAGACAAGTGGGCAACGTCGCTTCGGGCACGATCAAGGAGTGATACCGCGTCGCCGTCAATGGATTCGGCAATCCCGCGAACAGATGCTCGCCATTGTGTTCCACCAGCGACGCTCGACCGTGAATTGGCTCGGGCGCGCGAACGACCTCGCCACCCAATGCGGCGGCAATCGTTTGATGTCCCAGGCAGACTCCCAAAATCGGAACAGTCGGCCCCAACCGCTGTACGACCTCCAGACAAATGCCCGCTTCGTGGGGAGTACACGGGCCAGGCGACAGCACAATCGCCTCTGGCTGCATCGCGGTGATGGTCTCAATCGAAGTCGCGTCGTTGCGCACCACGGCGACTTCACAATCCAGCTCGCGAAAGTAGCGAGCCAGGTTGAAGACGAAGCTGTCGTAGTTGTCGATGAGCAGAATCATGAAGATCGCAGTGCGCGCAGCATCCCTTCCGCTTTGTGCAACGTTTCTTCGTACTCGGCCAGCGGATCAGATTGCGCGACGATTCCACCGCCAACGGGGAATTGAATCCAGCCTCGGCGGACGGTGAAGGTGCGAATCAGGAGGTTGCTGTCCGCAGTGCCGTCAAAGCCGACATAAAACAGACTGCCGCAATAGGGGCCGCGTACCGTCGGTTCCAATTCAGCGATGATCTGCATCGCTCGGACCTTCGGAGCGCCCGTGATCGATCCGCCAGGAAACGTTGCCTGTAATAAGTCCCACGCATCGCGGCTTCGGCCAGAGTGATCGTGTTCCAGCGAACCGCGAATCACCGACACTAAGTGCTGCACCGTTTCGTAAGTCTCGACCGAGCACAATCTCGGCACACGAATCGACCCCGGCGCGCAGACTTTCGACAGATCATTCCGGAGCAGATCCACGATCATGACGTTCTCGGCCTGATCCTTTTCGCTCCCGCGCAGTTCGTCTTCGGTGAAAAGATCAGCCTCGGGCAGATGCCGTCTGCGGCGAGTCCCTTTGATCGGGCGAGTTTCGACCTCACCATTGTGCAGACTCACAAAGCGTTCGGGAGACGCACTGGCCACGACCCAATCATCGTGAGCGAAGTATCCGGCAAACGGTGCGGCGTTTCGTTCTCGCAGCCGCAGATAAAGAGCGAGTCCATCCGCGTCCGCCGGAAACAACAGACGTTGCGACAAGTTGACCTGAAAGATGTCGCCGGCGCGGATGTATTCGATGACTCGTTCGACCGCACGCAGATAATCTGCTTTCGAGAAATTGCTGCTGAGTCCCGCGAGCCCCGGCAACTCCGTTTGTGGTGCCAGCGAACGGGGCAGCGTCAGCCCCCCGGTGCTTGGGCGCACGACGCACTTTGAGCGAAAGCCGGGGTCAGGGGCCCCCCAAAAAAAAAA
>JANNDA010000949.1:0-3583 GCA_031387195.1 Planctomyces sp.
GGGGCTGACGCCACCCCGCTCGCCAAGATTCGATTTTTGGCGGGCGCATCAAATTTGCGAAACCTGCAGGAGCGAGGGCGGACATTGGCCAATGGTCGTCCTCAAAAGAGAGAGTCCGGGTTGTCCCCTCTCGGACTGGAAGTGGTTGAAAGCTCAACCGGCCAGTGGATCAGATTGGCGGTGAAGGAGTGCAGCCACCATGTTGTCGAAATGGCCTTTCGGCAACGCGGGGGAAAGTAGTTTCTCAGTCTCAAGGAAAAGGAACAAAGATCATGCGCAAACTGTTTAATGACGAATCCGGATTCGTGGTGTCGGCCGAGCTGGTGCTCGTGTTGACCATCGCGGTACTCGGCACGGTGGTCGGTCTGACCGCCGTTCGCGACTCGTTGTCGCAGGAATTGGTAGACCTCTCCGACGCGTTCGGAGCAGTCAGCCAAACCTTCAACGTCACCGGAATCTCGAAGACGAAAAACGCTGGTAAGGCTCACGCCGCTATCGGTGGCTTCGGCTTCAACGACAACGCTGACGACTGCGATTGCCGCGGTCTGACCATCACCGACGTCTGCGGAAAAATCGACGTCAGCGGTGGTGCTGCGAACGACGGCAACCTGCCGTAATCGCATCGCACGACGCTAATGAGTGTTTGGGAGCCGTCACTTTCCGTGACGGCTCCTTTTTTTGTGTTCATCCGCCTGAATCGTCCACAGACGCAACTCGCAGCATTGGTTGAAATTGACAATGGATTTTGGGAGGTATCACTCCGATGTCCAATGTTTGATTTCTAGGGTTGAGTTCGGATGAAATCCTTGAGCCGGGAGAAACGGAGGCTGGCTTTGCTGGGAAGCAACCTGCCAAGAGATATCTCGGTCTCCGATGCGCCCATGGCGTGTCAGGCCCTGGCGGGGACTTCTCGGCCAGGGCCATGGTTTTTCGCAGCATTGGACATCGGAGTCATGCCTCCCAAAATCCACCGAGGAATTGCCCCGCGTAAGCTTCAGGCGGATGAACTTTTTTTGTGTGAATCGCACGCGCGACCACAAATGAGACAGGCGAGCGGAGCGGCGTCAGTCCCCGGTCCTGCGACGAATGCACCGGGGGGGCTGACGCCGCCCCGCTCGCCAAGATGTCACACATTTCATCGGCTGGCCAATTAAGCCAGAAGCTCTTTCACCACGCGCGCCCCTTCGACGCCCGTCAGCCGCGAGTCGAGTCCTTGAAATTTCACGCTGAAACGTGAGTGATCGATGCCCAACTGATGCAGCAGCGTGGCATGGACGTCATGGACAGAGACGCGATTTTCGACGGCGTGGTAGCCGAATTCATCGGTCGCTCCGAAATTGAAGCCCGGCTTGAAGCCGCCGCCAGCGAACCACATTGTGAAGCCCGCGAGGTGGTGATCGCGGCCGTTCCCCTGAGCCATCGGCGTGCGGCCGAACTCGGAACCGAAGACGATGATCGTGTCCTTGAGCATGTCGCGTTGCTTGAGATCGGTGATCAACGCGGCGATGCCTTGATCGACTTCCTTCGCGGTGCCAGCAACATGGTCTTTCACCGCGCCGTGATGGTCCCAATCGCGGTGATAAAGCTGAATGAAACGAGTCCCTCGCTCAGCGAGTCGGCGGGCCAGCAAGCAATTCGAGGCAAACGAGCCGTCACCTCCTTTCGTTCCATACAAGTCAAAGATGTGTTCCGGTTCGTTCTTCACATCCATCAATTCGGGGACGCTCGACTGCATCCGGAAGGCGAGTTCGTACTGGCTGACCCGCGTGGCGATTTCTGGGTCATCCAGCGTTTCATTGGCGATGCCGTTAAGCGTCTGCACGGCATCGACCACATCACGCTGCCGTTTCGGGGTCACTCCCTTGGGATTGCCGACGTACAAGACCGGATCGCCCGTGCCACGGAACTCGACCCCCTGAAACTGTCCCGGCAAAAATCCCGAATGCCACTGCCGTGCGGCGATCGGTTGTTTCTGCCCGAACTTGCCGGTCGAGACCATCACCACGAAGCCAGGCAAGCTCTCGGATTCCGCACCCAGCCCGTAAAGCAACCACGATCCCATCGCTGGGCGGCCGGGAGTCATCGTACCGGTATTCATAAAAGTATGAGCCGGATCGTGATTGATCGCATCGGTGAAGAGCGACCGCACGATGCACATGTCGTCGGCACATTTCTCACCGAGGTTGGGCCAGATCTCGGCCATCGACTGCCCTGACTTCCCCCACTGCTTGAAGGGATGTTGCGGCGCGAAGCAATTGAGTTTCTGCCCCTGCAATTGTGCAATCTGCTGCCCCTTCGTGATCGACTCCGGCATTGGCTGACCGTGCAACTCAGTCAGCTTCGGCTTGTTGTCGAACGTGTCGATGTGGGTCATGCCGCCGGCCATGTAGAGCCAAATCACTCGCTTGGCCTTCGGTGCGAAGTGTGTCGGATTTAGCACGCCGCTCCACTTCGGCAGTTGCTTGCCAGCCGCGGTGTCCGTTGCGAAACCCTCCTTCGTCAGCAACGAACTCAGCGCCATCGAACCGAGGCTGACCCCCGTGGTTTGCAGAAACGATCGGCGAGCAATGTGCGTGGGAAGAGTCATGACGAACCTCGTGGCGGCTGGCCAAAAATTGGAAAGATCGAAAAGCCGGGCCAGTGTGTGAATCAAATTCTCAAACGACAAGCCTCTTTAGTAACCCGAATCCTCAGCGAGGGCGGTCGCTTCACAGGACTCCGAATTCATCGCGTTCTGAAGCGTCCGCCCTCGCTGACGCTTCGGGTTACTAATCGAGAGATCGCTTCCGTCCCATCACGCACGCAGCGCCTCCGCGAACCGTTCGATCTGCCAGCCTGAGTCCTCCAGCCCAACCGACACACGGACCAGATACCGCGAGATACCGCAGCTCTCGACGAAATCCAATTCGCGATAATGTGCCAGCAATGTGAACGGACAGCAGAGCGTGAAGTTGGTTCCGAGGTTCGGTCCTTTGGCGATTTGCAGCGCATCATAGAACCGCTCGGTCTTCACCTCCGCGTCGTGCAACACCACCGAGAGCAGTCCACCGTATCCGCCTCCCGGACGCAGATGCCGTTCGTAATTCGCTCGATCGACACACGCGGGATAAAAGACGTTCGCCACCTCCGGCCGTTGGGCAAGAAACTCACACAGCCGGGCGGCGTTGCGATTGATCTGCGGAATCCGCTCGGCGACATCGCGCGAGTTTCGCTCCAGCACGATCGCATCCTCGCCGTAGAGGATGTCTTCAAATTCTTCGTCCAGCAGACTCTTCAGTCGCTCGTAGTAAGGTCGTTCGCGATTGAGCACCAACGAACCGGCCAACACATTGCCTCCTCCAGAAAAGTATTTCGTGAGGCTCGTCGCCACGACATCCGCGATCGGCAGCGTGTTGAGGTTCACACACGCTGCCAGCGTGTCGTCGATCAACATCGGAAAATCATGCTGCAAGGACAACTCACTGAGGGCCGACACATCGGAACTTGTTAGCAGCGGGTTCCCCGGCAGTTCGACGAACAAACCGAGCAACGGGCGGCGCATATGCGGGAGATTGCTTCAAAGTTGCGGCTGTTCGAGCTTGCC
>JANNDA010000958.1:0-2748 GCA_031387195.1 Planctomyces sp.
AGTGTGTCGGATCACTTCTCGGTGACAGAAATTGCAAAGTGCGTCGTGCGCCCCTGGCATTCATGTCAGCGAGCGGGATCTCGCAAATCTCCGCCCGCTCGCCGGAGCACCTCGGAGAACGGCACCTTTTCAAAGACGCCGAACAGGGCGTGCGAGCCCAGTCGGGCACGGCCGAGCTTCGGAGAGGACAGGCCGCAGAGGAAGCGGACAAAGGCCCGCGAGTCGGCGAAGAGGTCGCGTTTTGTGGCTCGAAAGGCGACCGCTTCTTGCCAACGCCGGTCATCGATCGGCGGAGCGCGGCGCGGCAACAGGGGAGTCGCCTTCCCGTCGAGACAATGCGAGCAGTGACCGCACGGAGCGGGAAGCCGTTCGCCGAAATGGGAACCGAGATGCGAGACTTGGCAGCCGTCGTGTGCCGCGAGTTCGAGTACCTCGTTGAGACGAGCAATCTCGCGGGACTCGCGGAGCAACGCTTTCTCATATAGCTCGGTGGCGAGAGCCTTCAGGTCGGTCGGCGACTTGAGGCGGCGATAACGGCTTCGCACCCCTTCGACTTTCAGTTCGAGCCACTGCTTTTCGGCGCAATAGTCGAGTACTCCGACAATGCGGTCGCGCGGCTGAGCGAGCACGGTCGCGGCGGTCGCGATGTCCAGCGAGAACCAGATTTTGGCTTTCGTCGCCTGGCCGAACAGCCGCCGCAAGAACTCCTGATGCTCTCCTTCAAAGTGCGTGAGGATCTCCTGCGACGGCACGAGCGGCTTGAATTGGTACTCGGCATAGAACGGCGTCCCCTCTTCCAGGTAGCCGTCGAGTTCCAAGTACGTCAGTAACGTGCGAACCACGATCTGCTTGATGTCGTGGCGGAACGACAAGTCATACAGCGACAGGTCAAAGGCGTCCTCCAAATGAAAGACCTCGCGAACAAGACTGCTCACCGAGGCCAACGACGGCGTGTCGCCGAACACAAAATTCTCCAGCGTGTTGATGTCATCCGAGCAGGCCAGCAGCTCGCAGTGGGCCGCCGCTCCGTCGCGTCCTGCGCGGCCAATTTCTTGCGAGTAGTTCTCCAGGCTCTTCGGCAAGTTGTAGTGATAGACATAGCGGATGTTGGCTTTGTCGATCCCCATGCCGAATGCGATGGTCGCCACCACGATGGCTCGATCCGAACCGGCGAACCAGTCTTGCACGGCAACTCGATCCTCGTCCTTCATGCCGGCGTGATAAGCCCGCGCGTCGAAACCGCGCCGAGCCAGACGATCAGCCACTTGTTCGGCGGTGCGTTGCAGCGTGACGTAAACAATCGTCGGGCCTCGTGCATTTCGAGTGAGTCGATCGAGCAACGCCGCGTCTTGTTCGCTGCCCGAAACCGGTGTGATTCGTAGCGAAAGATTCGGCCGATAGAACCCCGTCCGCACCGCATGTGCCGGCTCGATCTGAAACTGTCGGCAGATGTCCTCCAAGACGGGCGGCGTCGCGGTGGCGGTCAACGCAAACAACCGTTCGGCGCGGCACTCGCGAGCAAACCGTGTCAGCTTGAGATAGTCCGGCCGAAAGTTGTGTCCCCATTCCGAAATGCAGTGCGCCTCATCGACGGCGAACAGCGACACGCGCACTCGCTGAATCGCCTCACGAAAGCGTTCATTGTTGAACCGCTCCGGCGCGACATACAGCAAGCGGAGTTGCTCGGTTCGCATCGCCGTCATCACAGCCGAGGACTCGTCGGCTGTGAGCGTCGAATCCAACCGCTCCGCCGCGACGCCCAGTCGCTTGAGCTTGTCGATCTGATCCTTCATCAGCGCGATGAGCGGCGAAACAACGACTGTCAGCCCCGGCAGCAACAGCGCCGGCAACTGATAGCACAGCGACTTGCCGCTCCCCGTCGGAAACACCGCCGCCGCCGAATGCCCCGCCAGCAGAACCTCGATCACCGCCGCCTGCCCCGGCCGAAAAGTCTCGAACCCAAACGTCGCGCGAAGAACATCTATCGGAGACTGTGATAAGGACATCGAAGGAAACCCCTGAACGATGTTTTTCGCGGCGATCATTTTCGTCGGCGATTGTCGTCTGAAACGCCCGCTCATGATAAAGGCGACGATACGCCCAAGTCTCGGCTACGGGACGAGACATGTTCGTCTCCCCCCACCCACCACCGAGGCCGAAATCGAAGCCCAACGCCGCAAGCCTCATCCTCCGCTCCGCCGCACCGTGACCGGCCGACATCCGATGCTGCGCCTCATCGGCCGCGATGACCTGGACCTCGTCCAGCCCTGGATCGACGACTGGGCTCCCATCGTCGCCGAGTGGCTGCGCGCCGGCCGGTCTCCCTTCGTCTTCACGCACACTTCGAACGACTTCTTCGCAGCGGAGTTCGCTCAGCGATTTCATCGCCGCCTGAGCGAACTCGTCCCCACTCTCCCACCGCTTCCGATGATGCCCGCAGAATTGCAGTCCCAGAAACAGCCAAAGCAGCGGCAACTGTTTTGAGTATCCGGGGGCATCGCGGCGTCCGGGGTCAGGTCTTCAAATTTCATTTTTGGCTTCACGAATGAGGCACGGCGTTCATTGGAATGGCGACGTGGAATTTGAGTCGGGGGTGGATTGGGGGCCAAAAATGAATTTTGAAAACCTGACCCCTGCGGTTCAATCGTTGTCCAAAATCGTTGCCAGACCTTGGTCGTCCGCGAAGAGCGCGTTGAGCGCATTCGTCGCGTTGCGTTCCAGCGTCGCGGCGATTTCGAGCGGTGTGAC
>JANNDA010001042.1:0-3878 GCA_031387195.1 Planctomyces sp.
CTCCCTTTCGGGAGCGCGGTCCAAGTACTGCTTCTTTCTGCAAGAGCCTTGCGGCTCAGGTTGGTCGTTTCTTGCGAAGCAGAATCTTGACGCACGCGCGTCATTGACGAATTGTGATCGAGGCTGATGCTCAGCCTCGCATGAGTACTCAATTCCTTTGAAAACAATGGCTCGGCGGACGGGCGCACAACGCACTTTGTGAATTAGGTTATGCGGTGGTTGTGATGTTTTGTTTTGTAGTTTCTGATACTGGTTGCACGGCGAGTTCGACTGGTCCAGAAGAGGTCGAGTGGGTTGGTGTCGGAGAGTTGATCGGCTCGGAGTTGCAACAGGGCTTCGCTGCCGGAGGAGGACCAGAAGTTTTCGCTCTCTTTGACACGCTGGTTGATTTGTTTGACCGTGGACTCGATCGGGCTGGAGGTGATCGGAAGACCTGATTGGCGATAGGCAGGGTAGTTCATACGTGATTCCTGATTGGTCAAGTACGTCAGCGTGTCGGCCACGATTTGGCGGGGATCGGTGGTTGTCGCGTCGGGAGCAAGCGGACCTAGGTCGGTGGCGCGAGTGGCGAGTTCGGCAATCACATTCTGGACCTCACCTTGCCAGACCCAGGTGATCCAGCGGCGGTAGATTGGTTCTCCTTCCGCGCGCGAACGGCCAGCCATGGCGGCGGAGAACACGTAGGTCAGCGCGTGGATGAAGTCCAGAATCGGCACATAGTTCTGGTGTTTGAATTGGCGTTGCCAGATCCCCCAGTTGGTGGAACTGCCATCGGCGATGAAGGCTTTCAACAGCGCGGCGGCAAAGCCCAGTGACCAAGCACGAGCGGCCAACTGTTTGCCGAAGGTGGTGCGGTTGGCCAGCGAGGCGATCTTGTCTTCGCACCAATGCGACACAGCGGTGCTGGGCAAATCACAGCGTTGCATCCGTCCGCCGTCGGCGCTGATGCAGACGACTGCCGGCGCTTTGATCCCTGGCGGAGCCGCTTCCTTTTCGACCAGCGTCAACTCCTCCCATTCGGCGATGGAGAGTTCACGCTGAGCCACTCGCTCACGACCGACTCGCTCCGTCAGCCGCTCGACACGCTTGGTGGTCAGTTCCACTTCCAACGTCTCGGCCACACTGTCTCGCGCCGATTGAAACGACACCAGCTTGGTCGCCAGATGCACGGTCTTCTGCATCACTGCTGGGGACAGGTCTTCGTCAACGCTCAAGCCCAAGGCTTGGGACTGAGGGGAAAAAGCCTTCCGAGATTTGGGAAGGTAGGTCTTGGGTTCTTTCCATTGCACGGCCCCGGATTCGGTTTCCCGTGTCCGGTCTTCCGTGCCGATCCGCACCGCCGTCTCACCCGCTGGCTGGATCCGCGCGGAATCGGGCAGGTGCTCCGCTTGCCGCTGGCTAACCTGCTGCATCAGCAACCGAATGAACTCATGCCCGACTTTCTTGGCATCGGATTCGATCTCGGCGAAGGACGTCCCCTATTCCGGACATCGCGGCTCACCATAGACCCACTCGCGAGCCTGCTTGGCTGCCTCGACCAAGCCCTGCCGAACCTCCGGCGTCAATTTCGTCTTCCCATCCGTTCGCTTCGCCATCCTTGGATCTCCCGAAAAAAACCGCCCAAGAAATCGACCTCCGTCGATTTCCGTCCAACCCCTTCTAACCCAATAGACACGACGTACAAAGTGCGTCGTGCGCCCCCCACCGTTTGAGTGCCACAACGCACCTTGACCGATTTCGGCGATCTCGACTATTTCGCCGCCGTTGATTCGACTGCTGCCGACAGACAAGGAGGTTTGTCATGGTCCGAAAATGGCTGACGAAAATAGGCATCACCGCCTACTTGGCAACTCTGCTCTTCGGTGTGATCGCGCATGGAGCGAACTACCACGAAGGAGCTCATCCCTCGATGTACTTCATCGTGTGGGACATGTTCTGTGGCTGGGCGGCCTACGAAAACCGCACGCACATCGTCGGTCAGGGAGAGAGCGGCAAGTTCTATGAACTCGCTCCTGGCCCGTGGGGCGATTATCACCCGTATGGCGACATCAGCCGTCAGAACTACGACTCATTCAATTCGTATCCGCACATCCTTGCGATGAACACGTTGAAGCACACGCAGCACGAGCCCATGTCTCGCCTGTATGTCGTCGAAGAGTGCTGGGCCAAGAAGTACAACTTGCCAGAGCACGTTTGGAAGCGGCGCTACTCCGAAGACAAACTGCCTTTCTCTTACTTTCGCCTGCGCACGGAGATGACCGGCGATGGCAAGATCATCCGCAGCGCGACGCCGTGGCTGACCTTTCAGACCAATCTGACGATTACTGACAATCCACGATTGATCGCCCAAGTCAACAAAGGACAGCCGATGTTCGCGATCCAGCCCATGAGATCGTCGGACCCAGTTCCGGAAACGATCGATGCGGCTCAGGCGACCTCGGCGATTCCTTCGCCACTCGGAAACTGACTCATTCTCTGTTCGCCAAGAGGTTGATCATGACTGCTTCTCTCAGGAACTCTGATCTCACGACAAAGGCGGGGCTGCGCGATCGTTTGCAGACGTTCTTCTACGCGGAAGAAACGCCCTTTGGACTCGCCTTGGTGCGGATCTTCATGAGCATCGCCTGCCTGATGGTGACCGTTCCTCGCTGGGTTTATTCGCGCGAGCTGTATTCGTTGGACGGATCTCCCTCTCCGTTGGCGGACAACTACGGCTTCTTTGATTTCCTGCCGATCCCTTCCGGTGGGATGGCCGTCGCACTCATGACAATCCTGACCTTCGCCTGTTTCAGCGCCTGCATCGGCTGGTGTACTCGGATTTCGATCGTCATTGCGGCGGTGCTTTATACGTATCTGAATCTGCTCGACAGCCTGAGCACGATGACTAAGTACTCGGTCATCACCTCACATGTTCTCTTCCTGTTGAGCTTCTCCCAATGCGGTGCCGTGTGGTCCGTGGACAGTTGGCTGAGACGTCGTCGCCTCAGTCTGCCGCAGCCACGCACACTCGCCGACTATCCGAAGTTCGCCGCGTGGCCTCGCCGACTGTGTCAGATTTTGATTGGCGTCATCTACTTTGGAGCCTCACTGACGAAGATGCACACGCCCGCATATTTCAGCGGCGATCAGCTTTTGCATTGGATGATGACCAACGTCAACAACTCGAATCCCGTTGGCGAATGGCTGACCTTGTTTCCGCAGACTCTGGTGTTGTTCGCCTACATCGGCATCGTGTGGGAAGTGCTGTTCCTCTTCATCAGTTGGAGCGGATGGGGACGGACCTGCATGTTGACCTTGGGAGTTCTATTCCACGTCATGACAACGTTTACTCTCGGTTTGTATCTCTTCCCAATTACGTGCATCACGATCTATTTCAGCTTTATGGATTCGAATGATTTGGTGAATTTGGCCGCCCGCTGGCGACGTTGGAAACGCGGCGCTGGTGCCACATGGTTGCCCCGATTGGCAACGGCGATCGCACTGCCTCGCGCGGCCTGGCGATTCGTTGACAACACGCTGTTACCGAGCGGACAGCGATTGAGCCCCGCGATGTCGGTTGGAGTTTTTGCGCTCGTGGCTACTTGCGTGACTGTTGGTGCGGTGGAAATCGAATATCGCTTAGACCCCTATGGAATACGTCACAGCGACGGACCATTGGCCCTGCGAGAACTTGATCCGGAAGACGTGAAGCGGATGTTTGCCGGCGATCAAAAGATTCGCGAGTACGACAAGTACCTCGGCTTCGATCTCGGTACAGACATGTTCGGCGGCATGGTGACGGGCCAGAAAGAGACTTTTCGGCACGGCGAATCGATCATTGCTCAATGCACGCTGAGCCCGCCACACGAAGACATGTGGGTCGAATGTAATCTGCATGA
>JANNDA010001068.1:0-2359 GCA_031387195.1 Planctomyces sp.
CCGTAGAAAACTTTTCGACCGTCGCCTTCAGGCTGCTGACTCCAGCCGTCAGGCTGAGCACCAAATGGACTTCATCGACTTGAGCTTCAGCCAGCAGGCTTTTCAGTTCTTGAATTTTCAACTCGTCACGTGGGCTTCGCCCGCCGGTATCGATCAGGATCAGATCCAAGCCGACCAGCTCATCGAGCGCGCGGCGCATTTCCAGCGAGTTGGTCACGACTTTCATGGGGAGGTCGATGATCTCGGCATACGTGCGGAGTTGTTCGACCGCCGCGACGCGGTACGTATCGACGGTGACGAGGCCGATCTTGATGCCGTCGCGTAGACGGAAGTTCGCGGCGAGCTTGGCAATCGTTGTGGTCTTGCCGACTCCCGTGGGTCCGATCAAAGCGACCACTCGGCGACGTCCGGGAGTCGTCTTGATCGGTGAGGCGATGCGGAAATCCGATTCGACCAATCCGGTGAGCAGCGTCTTGCAGGCATCGTGATCGTGAAGCTGTTCTGGCTTCACGTGCCGTCGCAGTCGGAAGGCGAGATCGCGAGCGACTTCATCTTCGACATCGGCGTCGAGCAATTCGGTGTAAAGCTGAAACAACTCCGGCGGCACTTCGCTCTCACCGCCCAGATGCCGGGCTTTGTTCAAGCTTTCGAGCATTCGCTGAATCGAATCGAGCCGGTCATTCAGCTCGCTCGGAACCTTGAACTGAGTCAGCGGCGAGATGTTCGTCCGACCGGCATTCGTCCCAGTTTGGGGTGTTGCAATCAGCCGTTCGAGGCTCGGACTCAATTCGATGCCACTGTCGCTGATCGCCCCTTCGACGCGACCGAGTACCTCGCGTTCGAGTTGTTCGGCCAACTGTTGTGGCGACAGCAAGCGTGAGTCGTCGCAGCGGCTGAATCGCGTTGCCTGCGCCGGCTTCGGAAGCGCTGCGGTCACGGTGTTCGTACTAGATTTGTTCGCTACCGAACTCGGGGGAGTGACCTCCCCCGCTCGCGCCGTCACTTCGACCTCTTGCTTCGCCTTCAGCCAGGGCAGCATCCGTCGCTGCTCCGTCGAGCGAGTATTCACAACGATCGCGTCTTCGCCGAGTTCACGACGCATAATCCGCATCGCTTCGTGCATGGAGGCGGCTCGAAATGTTCGGATATCAGACATGAATAAGTTCCACAAAGTGCGAGCGTCTTGTTCTGAAACTCGTGAGTTTGTTGTGATCGTTTCTTTTTGCTTCATTCCTTTGCCCCCATTCCCTTGCCTCCAGTTCGACTGTTGCGAATTGGCAAGGGAATGAGCGGCAAAGGAATGAAGCAAATTGGGTGGCGGGCTCAGTTCGTGCTAAGTACTTGATCTAACGCTTCAACGTGCGTGTCGCGGGAAATCTCATTCAGACTCAAAACAGATAACCGAGGAAACGCTGTGGCTGTGATGTTTCGTAAACCAAGCCGCACCGCTGACGAAGTCGTCAGCACAACGCTGGCTTCTGTGTTGCTGATGGATTCGGACAATGACTGACGCACGGCATCAATCGTCGGCAGTGACAATTTCACGATCAGCCCTGAGTCACTGAAATCGACTCCGGCAGCGATCACGTCTTCCAAATCGGGATCGAGCGTCAGCACGCGCAACACACGCTGTGCATCGCGATGACGTTGGCAGATTGTTCGTGCCAGCGCGGCGCGGACATATTCGGTCAGCAGAATCGGGTTCTTCGTCTGTTCGGCGTGATCGGCGAGTGTTTCCAGAATCGCTTCCAGGTCGCGGATCGGCACTCGTTCGCGGAGCAAGTTTTCCAAAACCAAATGCACCTGCGCCGGTTTGAGCAATCCGGGAATCAGCTCATCCACAACCTTGGGCGACGTCAGCCGCAAGTTGTCGAGCAATGAATGGACTTGCTGCCGCGTGAGCAACTCCGCCGCGTGTTCGCGGACGACTTCGTGCAGATGCGAGAACAAAGCATCCGTCGGATTCTGCACGTGATAACCGAGTAATTCAGCTCGATCGCGGTGAGCAGGGTCGATCCACATCGCCGTGAGTCCGGTCGCTGGTTCCACGGTTCGCAGGCCGGGCATCTCGCCGGTGACGAACGACGTTCGCACGGCGAGCAGCCGATCCACGCGGGCCTCGCCTGTCGCAACCGGGATGCCACGCATCTTGAATTCGTAACCAAACGGCTCCATCTGCACGTTGTCTTTGACCCGAATCTTCGGCAGCAACAGGCCCAGTTCCTGTGCGATGCGACTGCGAACTTCGGAGATGTTCGACAGCAAATTGCCGTTCTGTGCGAACGTGACCAAGCCGCCGCCGATCGTCAGTTCCATCGGGTCAATGCGGAGATGATCTTCGAGTTTTTGTTGCGGTGTT
>JANNDA010001096.1:0-3382 GCA_031387195.1 Planctomyces sp.
GTCGCTCGCCTGCTCAAGTTGATTTTTGAGTTCGTACATTTGAAGCAAAAGCGTGGCAACGACTCCTGCCAACGCAATCCCAGTGAACAGCGCGTTGGCCGCGTCATAAACTTAGCTCTTTGAAGATTCATTCGTCATGACACCAAGCCAAGGAACCCACGAACTAGCCTTGGCCCAACTCAGAAAGATCAGCGAAGCAGCCAAACCAGTTGACAACAACCAAAAGCGAAGCGGCTTGAAGTCACCTTTTCTTGTAGCGGTAGCCATCACGCGAATTCCCGTTCGTAAATTAGGACATTGGTATTACTCGGATCACAACCTATCGACGGCAGTCTCGGAGCTACTCCGACTGTTACCGCTAATTGATTGTCCTGCCCAATGTTGCCGTTTGCGAGCAGCCCGCTTATTGACCGCTGTCCGGGAGTGGCGGCGTTTCGGCTGCGGGTGCTTGCGGAACGAACTCACGCGGGAGCCCATCGTCACCGACAGCCCGTTCCAATTCCGCCGTGCGGCGATGGAATTCGGTGATCGCCATTTGATGCTTTTCGCGCAGCTCGATGATCTGTCGTTGAGCTTCGACCAGTCGTAGAAAATCGACCGTGCCCGCTTCGTAACCGGCTCGTGCGGCAGCGATGTTGTCTCGTGCGGCCGGCAGGATCTTGGACTCATACAAGCGGACGGTTCGACGAGTTCCTCGAACTCGTGCGTAGGCCGATTGCACCTCGTTGCGAATGTTGTCGGCCGCTTGATCGTAGTCCGCCTGCATCTTGTGGACTCGCCACAATGCCTCTTGCACGGCGGCATGACGCTTCGCTTGATTCAGCGGCACGTTCATGTTGAGGCCAACCTGCGGTCTCTGAACCGAGTCGGTCCAGAAGCGGTCATAGCGACCCATCACCTCGAAGTCGGGATAGAACTCTTTGCACGCCAGCGCGACAGCGGATCGCTCGGCCTGCACGCGCGCGGCCATCGCGTGCAATTCCGGCCGATGCTCGACCGCCCACTCGCGCAGGCCATCAACCGGCGGCAGTTCCTCGGAAACGGACAACTTCTTGGGTGGCGACGGCAACGGGTGGTCGGGCCGACGATGTAACAACGTGTTGATCCGAGCGGCGGCCACGATCTGATCTTGAGCCAATTCGATCTGCCGTTGTTCGCTCTGAGCAAGTTCGACGTCGGCTTGCAGTACGTCTTGCTGCGTCACCTGATTGGCTTCGTACTTCGCGCGAGCCACGTCGCGGAACTCCCGCAACGCTTCGCGGCTGGCGGCGTTCAATTCGCGCTCACGCTGGTTGAGGTAGTAATCAAAGAACGCCAACCGCGCCGCTTCGGCCAAACGCAACTGAGCCTCGCCCACATCAAACGAAGCCGCCGTCGCTTCCCAATTCGCCTGATTGCCTCGCAGCGCCCGCTTGCCCGCCCACGGAATCTTCTGAGCGACTCCGAAGTAGTACGACCCTTGCACGTTCGACGCCGCGTTCCACGTCGCCGGCGCATACATCGACTGAAACATCGGGTCGTCGAGCGCGATCGCCTGCGGATACTTGTTCGCCGCCGCGCTCCATGTCGCCAGAGCCGCCTGCAACGACGGATTCCGAGCCTTCACCGCCGCCACCAACTCATCCAGCGGCAACTCATCACGCCCGGCAAACGGATCATCGCCATCGAACGATGGCGTCGCAGTGTTCTCGTCATCCAGGGCAAGGGCTGCGTCTTCCGAGTGCGCCGCCAGCCGCACCTTTGGGGATTCCACGCCGGTCTCGCTGATCGGCCGCTTTGCGGACTTGCAGGCATCAGCGATGGCATGCTCAGAGTGCGCAACCAACGGCGCGGTCGAAACCTTCGCATGGCTCCACGACGACGCAGAGCGACAGCCCACCAACGCAATGGTCAGGCTGGCGCACACCACCAGCGAACGCGAACGCGAACACAACATGACTGCCTCCGGTGCTGCGGCTCGGAGGCAATGCTGATGGCTCACGCGGCGAATCGATCGACCCCATTCGGGCCTGAACGTCCACAGACGCAAGCGGCTCAACATCAAATCCAAACCGAGTTGTTTCAAAACACTCGGTGGCGTCGTAACGGGCTGGCGGGTTAGCGACTCGTCCAGTTCGGTCGGAGAGGACCGCTCGTTTCATCGGCCTGTTCCCCTATGAATTTCGAGCATTCCCGGCATTGCCGAAACTGCTCACGTCACCCGCAAACTTTGCCAGCGCTGTGAATGAATGGCGGCGAGAGAGCGGCTTCGTGGATTAGAGGACCATCAAGAAGTCTGGCGCTGCGAGCTATTTCGCTTGGAATTTATGGGCAATACCAAGATTATCTCTGTCCGAGATTTGAGACGCGGACCTCGAATTAACTCGATGTAGCAAGCGCAACCGGGATCAGTTGCAAGGGCGACCTTCGGAACGAGTTTCCTCAACTCAATGTCCCCTTCAGCAATGCGCTTTGTCGTTGTTTCTTTGTCGTCCGAATTCAAATTGCCCCAACCTTTCATGTTGCGTGTGCCACGAAGGATCGTGATCAAGTCGCACAGATTCCCCAGCAATTTCAATTGCGGATAGATAAAGAAAAGCCGAGCAGGGCCAGCCCGAAGGCTGGCCCCGTACTCGGTGATTCAACAAAGTGATCGAGTCAGCGCAGATTCAAGCGGCGAGGTCGTTTTGCCCGCGCCTTGGTCGCATCTCATCAGCCGTTGGCTGCCGTCTCAATGGCGGTTGGATGGGACGCGAAAAGTGGCCCCTCGGAAAGTGACCGATGCAGCGGAGTCGCGCCATTCAACTCGGCGTCGACGGCGGTGCGGGCGAGTTCAAATGCGCCGTGAATCCGTTCGAGTAGTCGGGTGGGCTGTTCCAACAAAGCGGATTCCAATTCGAGTTCCAAACTGACGCTCGCGCCGCGCGAACTAAAGTGCGGTTCGCCGATCTTGCGGTTGAAACCGATATTGGCCTTCAGTGACATAACGATCCTTTCGAGCAAAGTGGATTTGGATTGGCCAAACGCAACTGATGCTTACTCCGATCAATCCCGCCATTTCCGCGAACGGCGACGATTGGGCAGTTGAGACATCGGTGGCCGGGATGGCGGGCTTGGGCGTGACGGATAGTGGTAGTCACCGCTGGGGCGGATGTCGCCCGAATAGAAGCTGGCCACAACGAACAGGAACGTGGCCAGGACGAACGCGGTGAAGGACTGGAAGAGCCAACCGACGACTAGTCCGCCCACCAAAGCCGCTTTGAAGTTGGCTTGGTTCAGTTTTTGTCGAGCACTCATGCTCTAGTGCCTCGTCAGGTCTCACTTTTGGGGTTGAGTTACACTGAAGAATTCTGAGAACCTCTCTTGAACAAGGAGGTTCTGATGAACAAGAAATATATCGTTC
>JANNDA010001103.1:0-2483 GCA_031387195.1 Planctomyces sp.
CTCACAATCCTAAACCAGCACGCTATGAAGGAGGAGCGCAAAGCACAAGAACAGCGGTTGCAAGAAATACAGAGCATGGCATTTGCCGGTCTGTCTGATGACGCTATCTTGGAAGTTCTCGCCGAGCGTAAGCAGCTCGAGAATATTATATTGGAGCACCAGAAGCAGGACGTTCTTCTACAAGAGTCAGAACAGAAACACAAAGCTCTTTTAGGAGAAGAGAAAGAAGTTGAAGCTAAGATTTCTCACCTCAATGAAGAGATTCGACCTGATAAAAAAGATGAAGAACTGCTCGAATTAATTCAAGCACGCAAAGTGCTCGAAGGAGCGAGAGAGACAATCGCCGCGATCCTCGGTGCTCAGCCTGGCGAATTGATCTTCACCAGCGGAGGGACCGAAGCGTCGAATCTCGCGCTGTTCGGAGCGGCCAACTCGCGCATTCCAGGAACGATCGCACTGACTGCTGGTGAGCATCCCGCAACGATGGAGACTTGCCGGTCGCTCATCCCGCGTGGTTGGAAACTGGCAACGATGCCGGTGGACCGCGACGGACGGCTGCAGTTGGCGAATCACTCAAACCCCACTGAGCCGAGCACCCGAAAGTTCGCGGTGGAAACGGGCTTATGCACTACGAGCAAGACATCGCCGTTCTGGAATTCACCGGACGTGAAGATCGCGACAGTGATTCTCGCGCACAACGAAACGGGAGTCATTCAGGACGTGCGACCGTTGACTCAGTTCTGTCGAGAGAACAACGTCTTTTGTCACCTTGATGCCGTGCAGGCCGTGGGCAAGATCGTGGTGAACTTTGCGGACCTCGGAGCGACGTCGTTGGCGTTCGGGGCTCACAAGTTTCACGGGCCGCGCGGGATCGGTGGGCTCCTGCTGCGACATGGAGTCACGCTGGCCCCGTTTGAGTTTGGTGGGCATCAAGAATCGGGACGGCGTCCTGGTACAGAAATGGTGGCGCTCGCCGCCGGAATGGCCAAAGCATTGGAACTCTGGCACAACGAGCGCGACGAACGCTCGGCACAATTGCAGCGACTTCGCGATCGTCTGGAGTCAGGTTTACTCGACCGCTGCCCGTGGGCCGTTGTGAATGGTTCTCGTGAGCAGCGTTTGCCCAACACGCTCAACATCGCTTTTCCCGGTTGCGACGGCGAGGCGATTTTGGTGGCGCTCGATTTGGAAGGGATTGCCTGCTCGTTGGGAAGTGCATGTGCCAGCGGCTCGGCAGAGCCAGCACCGGCTCTGGTGGCGATGGGAGTTCCGCCGGAGGTCTACAAGGCGTCGGTTCGATTCACCGTTGGGCTCGCCAACACGCTCAACGAAATCGACGAGGCAATCGACCGAATCAGCCGAGTGGTCCGCCGTCTGTGTGGGTCAAAGACAAATACCTGACGCTGTCCGTGCTGGATTTCGGTGATAGCCCGCGAGCGACATATCGGGTGATATGCCGCCAGCGGGCTATTACCCAATATGCCGTTCGCGGGCTTTCCCATCGAACAACCACTGGCAATACGACCGGAACTACTTGACAAAGTCCGATACCGACAGGAGCTTGCGCCATTAGGTCGAGCGGAATTCGTCGCAAGGCTGGTTGTGTTAGCCCGCGTTCCGCAGACTCAACTGTTTGGCTCTACTTGCTCTCACTTCGGGAATTTCGCAGATGCCTATTGCTCGCCAGATTGCCGCAATCTCACTCATTGTCCTTGGCTTGGTGGGCTGCGACGGTTTCAAGGGCCTGGCTGTCGCTCTGGATGGAAAGGCAAACGCGACCCAGTTGTTTTGGGCGCGATTGCAGGGAATTCAGTGGCATGGCAACAAGGACATATTGAGCTTGAGTGAAGCCAACGTTGCCACGGCAGGAGAGTTCGATCTCGATGGTGTGGCGCGTGGATTTTCGATGCTCTCTGAAAAGCATTCGCAGCTCGCAACGCAGTTGATGGCCCTGGACGCAAACAATGTTGACGAGATCGCAAACGGCTACCGTGATCGTCTAGTTGCCGCTCACAAGGCACTGTCTGAAGAGAACAAGACGCATGCGTCCGCGACGGAAAATCGTGACAGGCAATCGCTATCACAAGGCCAGGCAAGGCTGAAATCGTTGCTGACGGAATATGCTCAATTGTGCGGCGAAAAGGATTCTGTAATGTCGAAGTTGAAGAACAGCTATGACCGCGAATTCGACGTCGCGGAATGATCCGCAGTGTGTTTGAGTATGCTCACGTGAATCGCAAATGACGAAAGAGAAAAGGTGTCAGGAACCGTTGTTTTGCGAAATGCCATTATTTGGTTCCTGACACCTTTTCTTCATTTGGTTCCTGACACCTTTTCTTCACCCGCGGAGCGTCGTGACCACGACCATCGACTGCGTGCGAAAGCCACGTTCGCGCACGGCGAACTTCATCTCGCGCACACTGAGCATCTCGGGCAGACGATCGTAGGTTTCCTGGTCGAGCCATTCGGGCCGCTGTGGCTTG
>JANNDA010001109.1:0-11337 GCA_031387195.1 Planctomyces sp.
TTTCCCAGCAGTACGAACAACATCGACTTCGCCGCGACCGACTTCGCCACCACGATCGCGTCCCTCCTGACATCGTTGACCGCCGATCGCATTCCGCTGTGTGGCCACTTACGCGTGACGTCGTTGAGCGCCACGACAACGACCACGGCTCCGGTCACAACCTCTCCGCTGGGTGGTTTGTATGGGCCGAGCATTTCCACCACTCCGACAACCACCACGTCTCCGACTTTCGATGCCTCACAATCGATTGGCTGTGTCCGTTTCGACATCGCCTGGGCTCCGACGGATGCCGAGCTGGCAACAGCAACGGCGGGATCAACGCAGTGGTATCAATTGAATTGGCCGCTGGGAGCCGTCTGCAGTCGATCGGGAATGAGGCAAGTGACCTTGAACCTGGAATTGCAAATTGAGCCAGACGGTGTCGATGCCGGGACCGGTTCGGTCAACGCCATTCCTTTCTTCGATTCGGGGAGCGTGCGTTATGTCTACGAACCGTAAACGCGGCTTCACGCTGGTGGAACTGCTGATCGTCGTCACGGTCTTAGGGATCATGGCGTCGGTGATTCTGCCGAGCATGCACTCCACGAGCAGCCTGATTGGACTCGAAGCAGCGGCTCGGACTCTGGCGGCGGACCTGCGAATCGCGCGGCAGTCGGCCGTGCAATACAACTCGACATACGCGGTGCTGATCGACCTCTCCGGCAATTCTTATCGAATCAAATTCACTGGGACGGGAGCAATTCCGGCGCTGACGAACACGCTGCAATCAGCAGACACGAACGGCAACCAGATCGACTTCGATCAGTGGAGCGCCGGTCGGTTCTCACAGACGCGAGTCGTGTTGGCCGGAGCGGCCATGAAAACCTCAAAAACGTCGGTCACCGACGTGACTTTCGGCCCATCGGGCGGGACCGGGCCGAGCCGCACTCAAGACACCGTGTTCTGGCTCACTCAAGGTTCCGGCAACGAACGGCTGAGTGTCTTGGTCACGGTTTCCTGGCTGACCGGAATCGTCACCGTCGGCGATGTGCAGACTTATCCGTCAACTCAAACTCGGCCCAGCTTTTGAGGAATCGCCATGCGTCGTGCGATGCCAACAACCACAAATCAGAACCCCACCAACCATGCGCGGCGCGGGATTTCGTTGCCGGTCGTGCTCATCTCCGTCAGCCTGAGTTTGATGCTGACGTATGCCGCGTTGAGTTCGCAGGCTCGGAATCTTCAGGTGCGGCAGAACGTCAATCGCTCGGAACTCGCTCGTCAAGCAGCCGAATCAGGCGTTGCGATGGCACTGGCCCAGCTTCAAGCACCCAACTGGGCGGGAGTCACCGCTGCAATCACCGGGACGCTTTCCAGCGACTCGTTTGGCACGACGACGTACTCGGTGCATTTTCTGACGATCGACGGTCAGACATCTCCTGCGATCTACGCCACGGGCGGAGGCCAGACGAGCATTGGATCGGGCAACACGATCTTCACGACGTCGGCCAGTGGCTTATCGACCGCGAGCGTCGCCGTCGCGATGAAGGGGACAAAACAAGCGTATCAATTGCTGATCCGCTCCACGGGCAAGTGGCAATCGGCTGCGAGCACCAGCGACATGGTCACAGACGTCGTCGAGGTCGGCGTCGAATTGCAACCGCGAGTTCTCGGCCGTGCGGTAACACCCGGTGACTCCGCCAGCGCGACCGACGTGAAGGCCAACTCGGCCAATTACGACACGATTCAAACCTATGCACTCTTCGCGACCACAGGCAGTAACGGCAACCCATCCTTGACGCTCGAACCAGGACACCGCATTGATGGCCCCTGCTGGTTGTCTCGCGGCTTGGACATCTTCTCTGGACCGAAATGGGGCAACAGCACTCGCGGCGCTTTTCTCCAGTCCACAGGCACGCTGCTTTCGACGACCAGCGGCGGACAGACAATTTTGTCACACCCACATCCCTTCGGTGGCCCGATCACGACGAACACCGCGCTCACCTCGTCGGAACTGGCCGACGTCACGAATCTCAAAGTTCCTCGGCTGCAAGCCAGCAGTGTCCCGACCGCGCCGACGGTGTCATTCTCCAGTTGGCAGCATTACCAACTCTTCGAAGGAGGTTTTACCTACGACGCCGAAACGCTGACTTCCGACACCTTGAAAAACGTCGTCCTGCGACCAACGCCACGCAACCCGCTCGGTGTGTTCTATCGCTCCGGCAATCTCAAGATCGACAACGATGTCGTGATCCAGGGGACCGTGGTCTGCACGGCCAAAGTTCAATTCACCGGCAACAACTCGGTGGTCTCCTGCGTGAATTGGCGCGACGACACCGGAGCGACGCTGTTGCCGAGCGCCGACCTCTTTCCGCGTCTACCTTCCATTGTGTGCCAGAATCTGGACTTCAACGCGAACGTCCGCGTGACAATCGAAGGGGCCGTTCTGACGACCGGCAACGTCACCAACTCGGCGAGCGATTACGACCTGATCAACACGACCAACATCAATCTGAGTGGCACGCAAGCCACGAGCGTTCCGCTACGGCAACCCTACAGCCAAGTGCAACTCCCTGCGTTAACCAGCTTGTCCAGCGTGCTCGGAAACGGCCAACATGCGATTTGGCTGGCCGAGGGAACCAGCGGAAATTGGTTTCCGATCGTGGATGTCGATAACACGAATAAGCGGTTGACTGTCTTGGGCGAGGCCAAGCGGTCAAGTCCCGTCAACTTTCAGATCCGCCGCCAGCGTCAGGAAAACATCGACCTACGCGGCCCGCTACTGACCTCGCGACTGCAGTTGACGCCCGGCTCATCCTGGAAGCTGAGTACCAGTTTATGGAATGCTCGATACTCGATCTGGCAATTGTTGAACAGCACCGAACTGACCAACAACCTCCCACTCACTCCGTTCGTCACTTGGGTCGGTAGCCCGTCCAGTTATCCTGGTTGGGGAAGTCCCTATGAAACAGTGGGCCTGCCGCTCGAGCCAACCTTCCACCTTCGTCCGCTGACCGGCATGAAGTACCGCGACAGCCTGCCGCTCTTCAAAGGTTATGTGGCACCGACGAGCGGAGGCACGTCAATGACCACCGCAGGTCTGACGATTGACCCGTCCGGCTATCGCTGGCGAGTGCTGTTTTGGCGCAATCCATAACGCAGTCGAACTTCATGCACGGTGCGTGCATCGAAAAAGTGGGTCACTAAGGAATCGCTAGTTGACGGCGGCAAGTCTTCAAGCCGGAGGCTTCACAGCAATTAGCCGGGGGCTGAGCGCAGCGACGCCCCCGGACCCAGAATGCAACATCGGTTCGACCCCAGCGGGGTCGCAGCCAGAATTGCTGGCATCCCGCTGGGATGCAATTTCCCGAAGCATCCAAACCGGGGGTGTCGCTGCGCTCAACCCCCGGCTAATTGCTGAAAACCCTCCGGGTTAAAAACAAACGGCAATCCTTTGGAACTTTTTACCCATTTTTCCGATGCACGCACCCAGGTACACACCCTACTTGGCCGAAGTCGCCATCGGCGCGGTGGTCGTGGCGGCGGTCGCGTTCGTGAGGCTCTTCAAGTACGCCAATAAATCGGCGAAGTCCGTTGGTCGGAAATCTTTCATCAAACCGACCGGCATCAACGATTGCGGCAGGGTGCGGCGGAGTTCGATGTCGGACGTTTCGATGCGCACCGTTTGATTGGTCGAGTTCCTCAACAAAAAACCTTCGGCCGATTCGTAGACGATCAAGCCCGTGTGAACTTTACCTCGCTTCGTCTCGAACAGCGTTGTCTGAAAGCGCGGCGAGACATCGCGGTTCGGCAGGGCGATCGCGATAAACAGGTCTTCTCGTGAAAAGCGGCTGGTCACGCCGGCGAGGTCCGGACCGAGTCCCTTGCGACCGCCGTGACATTGAGCACACGCTCGTTTCTCGAAGAGTTGTCGGCCGCGAGTCGCATCACCAGCGGCCCAAACAACGTCGGCCATTTGATCTTTGACCCACGTCAGTGTTTCCGCGTCGCCGCCCAACTGCCGATCTGCCTCACTGGGGAATCGCTTCGTCAGGTATTCGGTCCAACGTTGAACCGCTTCGTTCTGCGGGCGATGTCCAGCAGTCCCGAAGACGAAGCCCAGATCTCGATCGTGATTGCGATACAGCAACTTCGCAACCTTATCTCGAATCGGATACTCCTTCGCATCGACCCCCAACCGACGCAGGGCTCGCAGCAACGCAAACTGCTCGGCTGGCTTTACGCTCTTCCCGAGCTTACTCAGCGCGTCGAGACACGCGGTGAGCACTTCGATCCGCGATTCTTCCAAGCCTTCGACGTACTTCTCGCGATCACGCTCTTCGGGCTTCGCGGACAACACGACCAGCACCGCACCGCGTACTTTGAATTGCTCGAACTGCTGGCGGATCAACTCGCGGTGCTCGGGCAGTTTTGATTCGCCGATGACAAACAGAACCTCGTTCGTCCAGGGATATTCCGGCTCCGCTTTGATCGCCTTCACATAAGATTCGATCACGCGCGGAACCAGATCCGCAGGCAACTGCGACAGAAACAACACATGACCCGGCCGACCAAACTCCGGCTGTGCGACGAGCATGTCGGGCAGATCGGGATCGATGCGTGCCAGTTCTTTGTAAAGCTCGCCGACTCGATCATCCCAGTTCAAATCCAAGTTCAGCTTGCGAGCGATAATCTTCGGCTCCAGCCGGACCAAGCCGCGAGCGAGCGCTTCCGCCTGCGGCCGATTGCGCGTGATCGGAATCCGCGCGGCGACCAGCAAGTAATGAATGTCTTCGACCGGATCACTATCGTCTGTGATCTTCGCCAAAACCTTGTCGAGCAGCTTCGTGTTCGACGGCGCGAGCATCGCGAGCGCTCGCGCAAGTTCTCGATCGACGTTCGCATCACCCGTGGGGAACGTGTCGCAAAGGCGAATTCGCAACGGGTCGAGTTCGCGTTCAAAAGCCGAAAGGTCCGCTCGCCCAACATACGCTTCCAAAGCGGGCACGACACCAGCCGGCGGCACAACATCTCCCAACGCCAACTGCACCAGCCGAGCCGCGTCGTACTTCACCGCCGGAGGTTGCTTCCCTTCCAGAATCATGACCCCGATTTTCAGCGCGTAAGTGGTCGAGGCGGCTGACCTCGGCAAATACCCGACCGAGTTCGCGATCGCTGCGGACCAACCCAGCTTCGCAATCAGTTGCGACAGCTTTTGAAAATCCGCTTTGTCCAACTTCACAACCAACCGCGAGGCCGTCATCCGATTGAAACGATCCTCACTGCCAAGTTGCTGCGCCAAGCCATTGACGAGAATCGACCAATCGCTGACCTGCTCCGCTTGCAACAACACTTCGAGCGCCGAGCGCCCGACGAACGGATCGCTGTCTTCCAAAAACGTTTGCACGATTTTCGCGCTGAGCGGATTTGCATGAGTCCGTCCGAGCGACCAGATCGCTCGCGCGCGGATTTCAGCAGGAGTCGTATCGGCCAATGCGACGGCCTCCGCGTCGTCGAGTCCGCCGAACAGTTCGGTGAGCACTTCAATCGCTCGCTGTCGGACGGCAGGCAGCAACGCATTGTTATTCGCCGCCTCCAGAAACGGACTTCGGCCCAGTTTCTTGGCCAGCGGCTGCCACTTGGCTCGCGACCAACTGCACAGCGGCTGCGGAGCGGTCAAGCAGGCCGTGAGTTGATCCGTCGCAGAAGCATCGTCGTCGAGTTCTTCGTGCTCGCGTTTGCCGCTTTGTCCCGCCGGATACGTGATCCGCCAAACACCACCGCGCGTCCCACGACCGCCGACACTCACGAACAAACTTCCGTCCGAGCCAACCTCGGCATCTGTCGGCGCGAAGCCGTGATCGTCAGCCGCCGAAAGAAACAACTGCGGCTCAGCCTTCCACGCGGAGCCGTGGCGAGCCAGCGGCAGCGCGAGCACTCGCCCAAACGTCCAATCCAGAACAAACAGGCTCTCGCGGTACTTCTCCGGAAACTGCCGATGCTGATAACAGACAACTCCCGTCGGCGACCCGCGGCCCGCTGAGCCGACAACCGGAGGCATGTCGAGAAACTCGTCCGGACGCTTCCAACTCTGAGTCACCCAGCCGGCATGTGATCCCGGCAACAATTGAAAGACGCGCGTCGGCCGATACCACGGCAGCGAAACGTCTCGCTCATCGTCACTGTCAAATGTGAAGACATCGCCGGTGCGATTGAACGCGAAGTCATACGCGTTGCGCAAACCATGGGCGACCACTTCCCCTCCGCCACTGATGTCTGGCTTGAGACGGTACATGACCCCCGCCTCCGGCTGCTTCACCGGAGACGTCGGGAGCGTCACATACTTCGCATCGACTCCCGCGTTGTTCCCGGCGATCAAATACCACCAGCCGTCCGGGCCACGCTGAATCGAGTGTGCGTGATGCTCGCCACCCGTCCGAATCTTCAACAACACATCGGGAGGCCCGTCCGCTTGGTCATCGCCGTCACGATCACGGTAACGCAGCAATCCCTCGCCACCCACGACCAATAGATCCGTGCCGTGCCAAAACATCCCTTGCACGCCGGTCGCGGGAGGTTCCACAAACATCGTGGCCGTATCAGCCACTCCGTCGGCATCGGTGTCCGCCAAAATCTTGATATAGCCCAGCCCCGCCACCGTGATCCGCCCACGCGAGTCGATCGTCAGGCAATGAATGTCATGTGCGAGATCATCATCCGCGAACAGCGTCACCGCGAAGCCTGCGGGCGCTTTGATCGCCGGGCTATCCGCGGCAAGACCGACACGACCAATTGAAGCAACGATCAAGACGAACGTGACCGCAAAAATGACAGGCAAACGGGGCGGCGTTAGCCGGCCAATGTCGTCTTTCGCTCCGCGAAAGAACGCCCTTTCGCAGAGCGAAAGACGACAAAGTAAGAACCAGAGGGCTAACGCCGCCCCGTTCGCCAATTCAGAGATCCGCATCGTGTTGAAATCCATTTCCTCATCTTTGTCGTTATCGCAGCGGAGTCGTCGGTTGATCTGCGGTCTTGCCACTGAGAGGAATCGTGGACCGAGCCGCTTCCGTTTGGTCTGCGCTACTGATTGATGGATCGAGGATCGAAAAGAACTCGACCAACCGCCGATCGTATTCTTCCGCTGCGACCAACCGCGCGAGATTGTGCTTGGCACCAGGAACGACCCACATCGCGTCGGGGTGTCCCGCCAGCCGACAAATCTCGATCGGCACTTCAGCCACCACATAGGTGTCGCGTTTGCCAGCAATCATCAACAGCGATTTGCTTTTCAACTTCGGCAAGACATTTCCCAAGATCGCATAACGGCACCCGCGCCGAATTTGACTGAAGTAGCGTGCCAGAGTCAGAGTGAACCTCACATGCCACCACGGAACAATTTCCACCAACCGTTCGCTGACGATCAACGAAATCCAGCGTCGCGCGTGAGCCTGCAGCATTAACTGAGTGTCAAAGGCCCCTTCAGTCGCCACGCACAGAACCTCGGGACGAATACTGGCGGCGTACAACGCGGAACTGCCACCTCGGCTAATTCCGAACAGGCCCATGGGAAGCTCTTTGAGGTCCGGCTGCTGCTGAACGTAATCCAGAACCGCGTCGAGGTCGGTCACTTCGTAATACGTCATCCAATGCAACGGGACATAGCCCGCTTGCTGGTCGCTTTCGCCGAGATTGCGGAAATCGAACGACAGCACGTTGAAGCCCGCCTTCCACAGCGCGGACGCGTACAACATGGCTGACCAATGATTGCTGCCAAACTCATGACAGAACACGACCAGACCGCGCGGAGGATGTTCGGGCCGACGATAAATGCTGCCGCGCAGTGTCAGACCGTCGGGGGTTTTCACTTCAATACGTTCGGCATCCGGATCAGGCGGCAACGATTGGATGCGAAACGGCGGTGAGTTTTCGATAAGCGTCAAAACGACTCGAACCGCGCGCACCTGAACGAGCACTTCAGCCAGCAGCAGTCCCGCAAGCAAGCCTACTAGCACCCAGACCACGGTGTGTTCCTTACTCCTTGAACTCCGAAAGAATCAGCGTCACGTTCTGACCGCCGAATCCAAAGCTGTTCGACAACGCCACTCGTGCTTTGCCCTCACGAGCCTCGTTGGGGATGTAATCGAGGTCACAATCCGGGTCGGGGGTTTCGTAGTTGATCGTCGGCGGCAGCACGTCGTCGTTGATCGCCAACAGACACGTGATCGCTTCGACGGCACCGGCGGCGGCAATCAAATGTCCCATCATGCTCTTGGTACTGGAAATCGGCGTTTTGTAAGCCAGATCGCCCAACGCTCGCTTGATCGCCATGGTTTCGGTGCGGTCGTTGACGTCGGTACTCGTCCCGTGTGCGTTGATGTAGTCGATGTCTTCCGGATTCACCTTCGCGTCGTTCATGGCCATCTTAATGCACGCAGCCGCACCTCGGCCTTCCGGATGAATGTCGGTGATCCGGAACGCATCGGCGCTGGAACCGTAGCCGATGACCTCGCCGTAAATCTTCGCCTTGCGACGCTTCGCGTGCTCCAATTCTTCCAGCACGAGAATGCCGGCACCCTCGCCCAAAACGAATCCATCACGGTCCTTGTCGAACGGCCGCGAGGCGCGTTGAGGATCGGCGTTGCGGGTCGATAACGCGGTCAACAGATTGAATCCCGTGACGCCAAACGGATGAATCATGCTGTGAGCACCACCCGACAACATGATGTCGGCATCGCCTCGGCGGATCAGTTCGGTCGCTTCGCCCAACGCCTGACTGGATGCCGCACAAGCCGTCAGACAATTCAGATTCGGCCCTTGAGCGTTGAACAACGCGGCCAAATGGCCGGCAGTCATGTTCGGTTCTTGTTCGAGTTCTTGCTGTCCGTTGAGGCGCACCAAACTCAACCGAGTGAATTTTTCGAGATCAAATTCACCGTTTTCAAACTTCGATTCAGCAATCATTCCCATGAACACGCCGAAGTCTTGCTGGCCTTCACCGGCTCCCAAATAGACGCCAAATCGAGTCGGATCGGTATCGCGTTCTTCCAGCCCGGAATCTTTGACCGCTTGCGTCGCCGCACCAATCGCGAACTGGATATTCCGTCCGCAATACCGGTAGTGATCGGGGTTCGGCACGTAATCGCCCAGCCGAAAGTTCTTCACTTGGGAAGCGAACTTCGTGGGAAAATTAGCCGCATCAAAATGCGTGATCGGCCCAATGCCGCTGCCGCACTCTTGCAATGTGTGCCACATCTCCGGCACCGTGTTACCGACCGGAGTAATACAGCCAACACCCGTCACAACGACTCGACGTTTCATAACGAAAACCCACCGAACGAGCCGTCAGTCAACCGCGATCAAGCATCAGCTTCGATCACCCAGCCACGGAAGGCTGACAGACAGCAAGGCAAAGTCTCAAGGAAGAGCCCTCATCGAACTCAAATGCTCGGCCACTTTAGCAGTGAAGCTGACAGGAAGAGAAGCCTGGGTCCGACACCGCTTTCGCCCAGATTGCCTAGTCCTCAAACAAGCGATGTCCCCAGACCCCACCGAGCTTGCCTCGGTGGAATTCGGGCTTTTGCGCTACGACCGCATTTCAATGAAATGCCGCCTCACGTAGTGCAAAAGCCCGCGAGCCACCGAGGCAAGCTCGGTGGGGTGGCTTGATTGAGGCCCCGTTCGCCTTGATGGCTTAGCCAACAAATCGCCTGAGCACATTCGCCGTGATGCGTGAGACGTTGTCGTCAATCGGGATGCTGCTGGGCCACGAGATTGATCCGACAGAGAACACTCCGCCGTTGCTAGGTGTCTCGAAGATCGTCATCTCCGCGCCACCGTTATCGGGATTCAGCCCCTTCGCGAGCAACCGCGTGTTCTTCGGCGAACTGGCGGAAATTTTATCAGTCTCGTGGCCTGACGCTCCGCCGGGACAACGGCGATGCAAACTCTTTTCTCCGAACGTCTCGCCGTTCTTCAGGCCCGTCCCCTCGAAACACCAGTGCGTGTCGTCGATCACTCGATACGGAGCACCGGTCATGATCCCCGCCGGAGTGAACACGACACCGAGCAAATTCGCTTCCGATTCGTGCCGCTTGCCGAGCCGGCTTTCGGCACCGATCCCTTCCGGCCACAAGCTGGCCATCGCGCCGTTGTGAACGACCATCGTGTCGTTCGCCAACAGCTCGACTTCGCAGTTCACACCGTTGCCGCCGAGATACATCAACCGGCCCCCTTCTTCAAACACCCAGCGTTTGACCCGGTCATACATCGTCCGCGTCCAATACTCCGGGTGCGTGCTGATGATGAGCACTTTGTATTGCGACAGATCGAGCACGCCATCGTGAAGCTGCGTCTCGGAGTAAAGGTCGTGGGCAAACCCTTCTCGTTCCAGCCAACCGATCAAACGCCACTCGGCCGGAGCGATGTGACACGCCGCGCGGCCTTCGATCGGGTCGGTGATTTGCTCCACGAGATCGATGTGATTGATCGGCTCAGGCCGCTCGAACGAGAGCGGGGCATAAGCGTCCCATCCCCAGCTTTGAAACTTCGGATCGGTGTATCGAGCAATCTCCTGCCGCGAGTTCACGACCGGCACACCGGGGAGTGCATTCGCATGGATGTAATTGCTGCGGCCTCCGAAATTGTTGTAGCAATTCCAGGTGATGTTCGACGCCAGCACCGCCACAGGTGCGGTCGGCCTCGCCGGGGCAACCACCCACGGAAAGGCGAAGGTCAAACCCGACTTCGTGCTCGCGTGAAAGTAGTACAAGCCCGATCGCTGCGGGGCGGCCACCGTTTGCACGTGCGACGGGCTCGCGTAACCGAACTTGTTCCACTCAACGCCAGTCTGTGTGTAATCACCATCGGGCGTGATCTGCATCATCGCTCGCGGCCCGTGCTCGTCGTGCCAACCGAGGCCGGTGACGAACTCCTTCGTCCAGCCGTAACGCCACAGTTCGAGATGAAACGGCTCGACCGAATGCACTCGGAACTCCCCTTCGTCCCCCGACCGCACACACTTCGGCCAGACGTATCCGAGCAGCCCGTCCGCCAGCAATCGAAACTGATACGGCTGGCTTGTCGGCAACGTCAGCCGCACTCGCTTGCCGCCGAAGCCCGCCTTTTGCAGCGTGACGTCATATTCGCCCAACGGCAGGTCGGCATGAACCGATCCGCTCGCTCGCGAGCGAACGTCAAACGATTCGCCGCCAGCGCTGACAAACTCCAACAAAACATCAGACTGGGCCACGAATCGTTCGTCACTGACATAGCCAATCAACATGGTGCGACCTCAAAAAGTAACCCGAAGCGTCAGCGAGGGCGGACGCTCAGGAGGGTCTATTTCATGATGAAACGTCA
>JANNDA010001113.1:0-2621 GCA_031387195.1 Planctomyces sp.
GGTTCCAGAAGATGCGGCGAGGCCACACCACTATTTGAATCGGACATGGTTTTCCAGCACGACCGGCCAAGTCTGTTGATGCTCTGTTCGAGCGGCTCACAGGCAGAGGACTCAACCGAACCCTGCCGGAGAAGGGCGGGACGCTAGCAGGATCGAGAGGCCGCCCGCAATGGTCTCAATGACTTCAACGGTTGTTTGTTCGCCACATGATGTCGTTTGGCAACGTCGTCGCGGTGGTCGCCGAACTGCTGATGATTGGAAATGCCGCTGATTCCGGCGGAATCGGCACTCGTCATCGGCGGCGAAATCGCGGCACTGACTTTGCTTGATCATGTTTTGTCTCAGACTAGTCCTCAATTGAGCGAACTCACCAAAACGATTTCTGCCAAACAAAAATTACGAACGGAAATGCCACAGTGAACCATCGATTGTTTGTGGAATTCACCGCCTTGATCGCCGCTCAGGCCTCGTTGATTATCGAGGGGATAACTCCCATTTTGGATGGCCCTTTGTGGGTCTATTGGCAACATAGCCAAGCGGTCCTGCGGCGATGGCGGATGACGATCGATCAATTCGAAAAACATTCTGACCCCGACGCCCCCCGCCAAATTCTGGAGATCGCCGAGGATGTGCTGGTCGCCGAGATGCTGACGCGAGTTTGGGGGGCCGTGTTGACTGCGTGTGATTTGCAACGAGACAAGAAACACTCCGCTCAAATTGCTCGCAACGTGCTGAACGCGCATCAGCAATGTCGAGTGAGCGTACTGCGTTCCCTGGTTCATTCCGACACTTTGCCGATCGAACGAATGGCGGAACTCGACCGGTTACGGAGACGAGTCGAGCGTTGGACGGATCTGTTGGTGGGGCCGCTTGTCGCACGATTTGGAGAACCGCTGGCCGCGTTCGCCTTCGATGCTCGTCGCGCGAGTGACTTCGGCGAAGAACATTTTTCATCCCGCTTCCAGACAACGTCACAACCCTCGTGGAGTTTTTTGTTGGCCGGACTTCGCTCCGCCTTTCCGACAAATAAGAGGACCGAACCTTCGGCCAACGACCCCATGTTGCCGATTCTGCGTTCGATCCTGGCCTCATTTCCTGACGATGCTTTTGGTGCCGATGGTCCCATCAAATCGTTGCGTTGGTCACGAGCCAATCGCAGCGGCCAACATGCCGAAGGCCCGACAACGATTCCGAAACCTCACCGGATCGTTCGCCAAGATAGCGCCGGTTACTCGCGTCATGTTCCGCTCCGCACACTTCGGCCGCCCACTCACTGAAGCCGACCGCCCGTTCGCGGTGGCAGCAACTTGAGCTACCATCCCACCGCCATGAATCAGATGCCCGAGCGGGGCGGCGTCAGTCCCCGGTCCCGCGAGTGAATGCACCGGGGGGCTGATGCCACCCCGCTCGCAAAGATTATTCACTAAAACGCCTAGCAGGAGAGTTCGCCATGATTGTCGTAATGAAACGAACCGCGACGCCTGAAGCGGTCCAGCAGATGGCTCACAAGGTGGAAGAACTCGGCCTGAAGGCTCACGTGATCGTGGGGACCGAGCGAACGGTCATCGCGGCGGTCGGAGACAAACGCAACGGAGCGAAAGAACTTCTGGAGTCATACGAGGAGGTCGAGCAAGTCGTCCCAATTCTCGCGCCGTACAAAGTCGCGAGTCTGGAAACGAAGCCCGAAATGACCACTATCAAGTCGCACAGGCTTGTCGTCGGTGGATCACACATCGGAGTCATCGCCGGTCCATGTTCGGTGGAAAGCGAAGAGCAAATTCTGCTGGCCGCCGAACAAGTCAAAGCCGCAGGTGCGACCGGACTTCGTGGGGGAGCATTCAAACCAAGAACCAGTCCCTACGCCTTTCAAGGTATGAAGGAAGAAGGACTGAAGCTGCTGGCGTTGGCTCGTGAGAAAACTGGACTGGCGATCGTCACTGAAGTCATGACGCCGCATCACGTCGATCTCGTCGCCAAATACACCGACGTGTTGCAAATCGGGGCTCGCAACATGCAGAACTATCATCTGCTGCAAGCCGTTGGTGAGACTCGGTTGCCTGTCCTACTCAAACGCGGTCCTTCGGCAACGATCGAAGAATTCTTACTCGCGGCGGAATACATCCTCGATCAAGGCAATCAACAAGTAATGCTTTGCGAACGAGGCATTCGCACCTTTGAAACACACACTCGCTTCACGCTTCCGCTGGCAACCGTCCCCTACTTGCAAGAGCGGACGCACTTGCCTGTCGTGGTCGATCCGAGTCACGGCACTGGCATCGCCTCGTTGGTACCGTCGATGTGCCTCGCCGCTGTCGCCTGTGGCTGCAATGGGTTGATCATCGAGATGCATCCTGAACCGAAGAAGGCCGTCAGTGACGGCGCACAGTCGCTGACCCCGGAAGCGTTCGCCGACACAATGGCCCGCTGTCGGCTTGTGGCTGCTGCCGTCGGAAAGACGATTGGATAAATGACGAAGGAATCTTGGCACCTCGCGCAGCCATGAATGAGACTACTCATGCAGGACGCGGCGTGCCGCGATGTAACCCGAAGCGTCAGCGAGGGCGAATCGTGACGACGCCCGCGCTGACGCTTCGGGTTAAATTCGGACCCTGAATAATCCC
>JANNDA010001129.1:0-16617 GCA_031387195.1 Planctomyces sp.
GCAAGCCGCTCAACACCAAAACCAGTGACGGCTATGGCACCGGCCTGAACATGGTCATCGCGCGGGAACTCGGAGTCCCGGCGGACGACGCTCGGCTGCGGCGCGGCATCAAATGGATTCACGCCAATCAGCGCGAGAGCGGCAAGTGGTTTACGCAATCACCCGTCAACGACGCTGGCAACCTGATCTCCAATGTCGGCAGTGCCTACGTCATCCTGGCGTTGCAGGCGTGTGGTGAGTTGCCCGGCTGGCCCTTCAGCCCGACGAAGCCAGCCAATCGGTGATGAGTATTCTGTAGCCACGCTCGCCAAGAGCGTGGGTTTTCCGCGAATTCGCCCACGCTCTTGGCGAGCGTGGCTACCCAGGGATCACTTCGACCCATGAAATCACAACCGCCTCTCGATCGCCGTCAATTTCTTGTCACCGCGGCAGCATCTGCCACATTCGGTGCGTTGCTGAGTTCAGGCAGCTCCACGCTGAGGGCCGCGCCCGCGAACACGACCGGTGAGACCGATCACTTTTGGTATCGCCTTGCGCCGGAGGGGCCGTATGTCGATTCGCAACGAGACCACAAGGCGTTTGGATTTGGCGACGGGAAAATCTTTCTCTCGGAAGACAATTGCCGGACATGGGCTCACAGCGCGGCGTTTCCCGATGCGGAGAACATCACTTTCAGTTGCCTCTTGAAAAACGGGAACATCCTGTTTGCCACGCGCGAGAAACTTTTCCTGAGCACCGACAACCTCAAGACGTACCGACCGATCACGGTCAAGGATCGCGGTGGCCGCGATTACCTGCCACACAAGCCCGTCAATCCCGATCAACCCGGCTGGTATTTTCATCCGCTCGACGGCGAGCACACTTGGGACGTGAAGGGCAAGGAGATGCTCGTGTGGGGCAACTACTGCAACGTGTCGGGCGGGCCGGTGCCGGTGAATATCTATTACTCCACCGACAGCGGGCAGACGGTGAAGATCGCGTATGCCTTCGGACGCAATCCATACTTTCAGCAGAAGGGAGCCGCACCCGGCACGCTGCTCGGTGATGCCAAGAATCCGCTCATCGCCCGGCACATTCACGGCTTGGTCTACAATCCCAACGAGAATGCGTTCTACACCTGCACGGGTGACATCGACCGCGGGAACGGCAACGAGTGTCACTGGCTGCGCGGCACCTACGACGCCCAGGCCGAGACCTGGGATTGGATGGTGCTGGTCTCGGTGAATTCCGATTCGCGGTTCAAATCCGGTGGTATGAACTTCGTCGATGGTCGGCTCTATTGGGTTGCCGATGCGAATGGTCCCAAGGTCGGTTCCCAGCATGATCGCGGAGTTTTCACCTGTGCTCCGGAAGACATCGCGAACAAAGCCGCGCACAAGCTGCTGTTCAATCTCGAATTTGAATCGGCCAACATGATCGTTCAAGACGGCGTGATGCTCGCCGCGCTGTACGCGCCCGCCTCGACTTCGACGTGCGGCTTCGTTTACTCACCCGACATGGGCAAGACCTGGTCGCAATACGACCTCAAGGAGTTCGGCCCGCGCTCCGGCTGCCGCTTTCACAAGAAGAACAGCGATGGCTGGTTCCGCGTCGATTTGAGAAAGGGCTGGATCGACCGCGCCGAAGTCTTGTTCATCAAACCGAAACCGTGAGTCCGCCGCTGCTGTCGCCGAACGACGTGACGACGTTGTGATCTGTGAACGGAAACGCGAGCGACAACTCTCATTCGGGCGTCAGCCACTCCAACGGAAACCGTGCGAAGGTCCGCGTGCCTGTGACCTCGTAGACGATGCCGATGCGACAGTCCCTTACGGTTGCTCGCTTGGATGATTCACCACCGATCACACGGAGTTCACGGATGATTCGGGGATGAAAGAAGTTGCCCCGAGAATTCGCCATCAGTCGTTTCGACAGCCTGTTTTGCTGTCGCGCAATCAAGATACTGATGACTCCGTGACATCCGTGTGATCCGTGGTTCGTTCTTGAATAATTTGGGCCAGTCGGCGGGCAGGTCGGTCGGCTCACTTCGCAGCCCAACAACGAACATTAATCGTTCGCGCTTCAGTCGCCGTAAGTTCTCAGGTATTCCCGGACCCGGACTTTCTTGCGAGTGTTGTCGGAGCTCATGTAGCGCACCGTTCCGAGGATGGGCCGCTCTGGCCCCCAAGCTCGGTCGTAGCGGCCGAGCACCCAGAAGATGCCGGAGTACGAATTCGGGTTGCGGCCATCGAGCGCGTACTTGTTGTTGAGTTCGATCATCACGTCGAGCGCATCGCGCGGTGACGCCGTCCATTCAAGAATCTTCTTGCCCCACAGCATTCGCAAGTAGTTGTGAATGCGGCCCTCGCGGACGAGCTGCGTTTGCGCCGCGTTCCAGAGTGGATCGTGTGTCTCAGCGGCGGCGAACTCGTCCAGCGAATAGACGTGTTCGCGGCGGTCACTCGCATGTTTGGCGAGTGTTGCCTGTGCCCAACCCGGCAGCGATTCGTATTGTTCATAGTCTTCGCGATGCGAAGTCATGTTGTAGCCGAGTTCGCGCCAAGTGATGAACTCGTCGAGCCATGATTCCGCTCCGGGACTCACGCCCCACCAGCCTTCGCGCTTCCCGCCGGTCTTCTCGCCGAGCAAGTGCGGAGACCATTCTTCGCGCGCCATCAATTCGTGAAACAGCTCATGCGGCGAGATATGTCCGAAGTGCAGATACGGCGACAGTCCGCTCCGATTGTCGGCATCCGGATCGTTGGCCCCGGCGGCGTACTGCGGCAGATGTTGCTCCAGGAACCGCGCCATTCGCTGACGAGCGACGGTCGCTCTACCGCGCTGCTCGACAACTCCCACCGAATGATCTATCGGCAGCGCCGCAAGTTTCGCCGCATCACCCGCCAAAAGTTTTGCTGATGCCGCAGGCCAGCGCGTCATGATCTCCGTAGCCAATCTCGCCAGAGATTGGGTTTGCGCATCGTTCCCCAATCTCTGGCGAGATCGGCTACGGAAGACAGCCAGTGGGTCTGGCTGCGGACATTGTTCGAGATGCTCCGGCAACTGCTTCTGCAAGAACGCTCGAAACGAAAACGCCGTCGTGAAAACGCGGTCGGTCGCACGCAGAGGCAGCAGTCCGTTCGAGTCCACCGATTCCAATCGAACCGGCAATCGAGACGCCGCTGCAGCGACCATGCTTGGCAGAAAGAACGACGGGAAGTCATCGGTCACGACGACACAAGCTTGCTCTGCGAGCGCAGCCAACGATCCTTTGCCGGCATTGGCCGACGGTTCGACATACGGAAAGTACAACACGCCGGGGTTCTTCAACTCGGCAATTCGAGCAGCGTTCTCGGCCATCCCGTCGATCACGAACCGATGAAGTCGATCGCTGGCCCAGCGATATCCGATCCGCAGCGGCTCGAAGATCACCAACGGCTTCTGCAGCTCAATGGCCAATTCAACCGCGCGTTGCAGGCTGAAATTCCAAGTCGTCCGCCGAAACGCGATCATCCAATACAGCACGAACTCACCGTCCGCTCGAATCGGCGCGTCGTTGCAGGTCTGAATACGAATCTTCGGAACGAGTCGGTCGCTCATCAGGAATTCAATCTCCAAATTGCGAAGTTCAAAAGGACGGCAAACGACGTCCACGCCAGGTACGGAGTCAGCAGCAATGCGGCGGTGACGGACTTGCCTTGAAACACGAGGCAGGTGGCAACGATGGCAAGCCACAGCGCGAGGATCTCGGCGAAGGCGAGTCCGGGACGTTGCATTCCGAAGAAGAGAAACGACCAGAGCACGTTGAGCGCGAGTTGAATGCCAAACAAGATCAACGCTGATTGAGCGGCTCTCCATCCGTGACCTCGCCACACGATCCAGGCGGCAACGGCCATCATCAAGTACAGCGCTGACCACACGGGGCCGAACAGCCAAGCGGGCGGATTCCAACTCGGCTTCGCCAGCGTCAAATACCAACCGCTAACGGACGTCGATGTCGCCGCTGCTCCCAAGCCGGCCGAGGCGAAGCAGATTGCGATGAAACCGATCAGCCATGCCACCTGTCGCAACACGGTCGGTTGCCACGTTGCCGTCGGTTCAGCGGATTGGCGAGCGGTCGTCGCGATGCCGTTCAACATGCCGCCGAAGACGAACTCATGCAGTGGGTAGACCGAGTACCAATAGGCCAAGCCGGTCAGACCGACCGGATCAAACACCGCGGTCTGTCGAATGCGCGAACCGCTCGCGGTGGGTTCGACTTCGAATTCGAGCCACGCTCGGCCGGGAAGTTTCATCTCCGCAACCAGCCGCAGACGGCGATTGGGTTCCAGCGATTCGACACGCCAGCAATCCACGGTGTCTCCGTTTTTGAGCTCCACGGGATCGCGCCGACCTCGGCGCAGACCGACTCCACCGATGAGCAGATCGAGCCAACCGCGAAGTCGCCACAGCCAGTTGCCGTAGTACCAGCCGGTCTGGCCGCCGATCCGTTGAATCGGAGCGAACGCCGCTTCGACCGGGACGCCGACTTCAACTTCTCGCGAATCAACCAATCGCGTGCCGAATCGGATTCCACCCCAGCGTTTGGGTCGGCCTGACGCGCTGAGCGCGTCGGACCAGCGCGTGGCCGTCAATTCATGGTCTTCGTTGACGAGCGCTCGCGCGATCGCCTCACTGACGCCGCGCGGCCGAATCGCGAAGACATCACTCGCGCGCGAGTTCGTCACCACGGTCGGATTTCGCAGGCTATCGACCAGCTTGCGGCCGACGCGGGCATAAACCGGAGTCACCAGTCCCAGCCACAAGCTCGACAAACGCGGCGAGAGAAACGGCACCGAGATCATCCAGCGTTTCAGCCCGCGCTGCCGAGCGTACTCACGCATGATGTCGCTGTACGACATTTGGTCGGGGCCGCCGATCTCGAAGATGTCGCTCGGCCCGTCGGACAAATCCATCGCGGCCAGCAGGTAGCTCAACAAGTCCTCAATCGCGATCGGCTGCGACGGCGTCGAGACCCACTTCGGGCAGAGCATCACCGGCAGCTTTTGAACGAGTGCTCGAATCAACTCGAACGACAGACTGCCGGAACCAATCACGATCGACGCACGGAACTCGATGACTTGCGCTGCCGATTCGCGCAGGATGTGCCCGACCTCTTGCCGGCTGCGCAGGTGTTTCGACAGTTGTTGCTGCTCCTCACCCAGACCACCGAGATAGATGATGCGCCGCACTCCGTTTCGCTTCGCGGCTTCGGCAAAGTTGCGAGCGGCGATGCGATCCTCGTCCTCGAAGTCCTTGCCGGTCCCCATCGAATGCACGAGATAAAAGGCTGTTTCGATGTTGCGCAACGCAGTCACCAACGTCTCCGGCTGCAACACATCGCCGGCAACGACTTCGGTCACGCGACCAACTCGCGGCTGTAAGAACTCCGGCCGTCGAGCCAAACAACGCACGCGAAGGCCACGTTGCTCAAGCAGCGGAATCAATCGCCCGCCGACGTAACCGGTGCCACCCGTGACCAGAACTCGTGAATCAGCAGTCATGTTTGAGACCTGAAAGGTTTGTGAACGCAAACCGTGGCTAGCGCAAATAATTCAAAAAGGAACCACGGATCGCACGAATGTCACGGATTCATCAGGATCTTAATTGCGCGACATCAAAACAGACTGTCGAAACGACCGATGGCGAATTCTTGGCCCAGCTTCCTTCATCCCCGAATCATCCGTGAACTCCGTGTGATCCGTGGTGAATAATCCAAGCGAGCGCCCTGCGGCTGATTTGCGATGAACGATCGGAACATCCAGCGCGAAAACACCTGAACCGAACGACGGCTCAGGTGTTCTCGCGGAGTCGGCTGGAACTCCGAGAAGCCCCAGCACAGGGCATCACACTCGATGGGCATTACTGACGGCAAGCTGGCTGAGCCAAGGAGTACGTCACTCGGCCGGAGATCGGGCAGACGTGAGCAACATACTGAGCCTTTGCCGGAGCCACCTGAGATGACTTGGCCGTCGCGGCTGGCGGCAACATCACGCTATCGATCACATGGATGACTCCGTTCGAAGCGTCGATGTCGGTCGCGACCAGTCCGGCTCCGTTGATGGTCGCCGCACCGTTCTTCATCGCGGCGGTCAACATGCCGCCTTGAACGGTCTTCAATTCCTTCTGGCTCAGCACGTCGTTCGAGAACACTCGACCGGCGACAACGTGAAACTTCAGAATCGCCGCCAGCTTCTCCTTGTTCTCTGGCTTGAGCAGGCTCTCCACCGTTCCGGCCGGCAGCTTCGCAAACGCTTCATCCGTCGGAGCGAACACGGTCAGCGGCTTATCACCCGACAGCACTTCAACCAGGCCGGCGGCCTTCGCAGCCGCGAGCAACGTCTTGAACGTCCCCGCTTTCGCAGCCGTCGCCGGAATGTTGTCGCTAGAGGGGAGCAGCACTTGATCAACGACGTGAATGATCCCGTTCGAGCAATGGATGTCAGCCTTCACGACAGTCGCTTGATCGACGCGCACATTGCCCTCTTCGACCTTGATGTTGACTCGCTGACCATTCACCGTCGCAGCCGCATCCAACTTCACGACTTGAGCCGCCGCCACCTTGCCAGCCACGATGTGATACGTCAGCACCGACACGAGCTGGGCTTTGTTTTCTGGCTTCAGCAACGTCTCGACCGTTCCCGCTGGCAGCTTGGCGAACGCTTCGTCCGTCGGAGCAAAGACCGTGAACGGCCCTTTGCCTTGCAGAGTCTCCACCAATCCACCGGCTTTCAAAGCCGCCGCCAACGTCTTGAACGAGCCGGCCTCAACGGCCGTCGTCACGATGTCTTTTTCGGCGGCATTCGCAGCCGAAACCGATCCTTGGGCCACACCAATTGCGGCCATCGCCGCGACACTCAAGAAAAACCTTCGATTCAACATGACGCTCTCTCCTGGCTGGGGGTTTTGATTCACCAACGCGGCCCACGACTCGATGGACTGCCCTGCAAATCGTTCAAATCGTTCACTACCTTCAGACCGGAACAACTCCGGCGGATTAACTTACTTTCTTTCAGAATTCAGAAATTCGGCATTCACCAAGTCAGCCGCGGGGCATTCGCCATCGGTTCACAGCGGACGCTAATGCTTTCCGGCGATTTCGAGCCGCGCGTCAGAATCGAATGCGATCGTGCTCGGAGCTGATTACAGCAGTTGCCTCACCATTTGCTCGCGATAATCGAAGATCGTTTTCAGGTCGCGTCGTACCATTACCGAGTGCATTGCTCGGCCAAACCAGCCAAGCGGCAAGCGGTAGCTCACTTCGTCGATCATTCGTGTTGAGTTTCCGGCCGCCTCAAAAGTGTGGCGGTGATGCCACAGGACATACGGGCCACGCAGTTGAACATCCACAAATTCAAACGAGGGATTCCAAACCGTGATGGCGGTCGTCCAATTGCCCGGGAGACCGTAAACTCGCAGTGCATATTGAATGATCGCGCCGACTCGCATTTCGATCTGACCCGGAGTCAAAATTTCAAACCGCAGCCACGGCGGCGTCAGCGTTTCCAAATTCTGCGCATCGGCGAAGAACGAAAACACTTCGGCCACTGGGCGAGAAATGATTTGTTCGCGAAAAAGTCGATGGATGCTCATGGCAGATCATTTCTAAAAGTGATTGCCGCCGCCGAGATTCACGAATTCCCGTGCAGGTGCGACTCAACGAACCACAGTTTCTTATCCAGCCCTCGCGAGACCTCGGTGAACAGGTCGGCGGTGTCGGCGTCATCAAGTTCGACGGCTCGGTCGATTGAACCACGGATCGATTTGCCGACGACCGCCATCGAGGTCGAAAGTGCGTCAACGTGATCTCGTCCGGCAACGATTTCCACCGGGTAGGCCGGAAGTGTGGTGCGACGTCCCACCACATTGACAGACCCCTCGGCCTGGCCGCTGAGTGCCGCGATTCGCTCGGCGACGCTGTCTGCGAAGACGGTCGCATCTGCGGCGACGGTGTCGAACAACTCGTGCAGAGCGATGAAGTTCGAGCCCTTCACGTTCCAATGTGCCTGCTTCGCTTGAAGCTGCAAGTCGATCAGCTCAGCGAGCGCTTGATTGAGAAGCACAACTAATGGCATACGTTTCAATTCTGGCAAATCGTTCTTGGTCGAGTGCATCACTAGATCTCCTTTTGTTGTTGGGTTGAATGGTTTGTTCGTGCTGGTCGAACTGACGGACTGTTCAAGTTCGATCCTCTGGATAGTCCGAGCCGATGGCAGAAATCACCGTGGCTGCGATCGCAACGCCGAAGACGAAAAATCCTACGATGAAGAGTGTGAACTCATTCATTGGGGGTTCCTTTCAACATCAGCGTGCCAAACGAAAAAATCGACGGCACCCACAGACCAACGTACAAACCTTGTTCTTTGTTGCCGGTAAACCAGAGGTAAACCGACAGCAAAAAAGAGACACCAGCGGCCAGGACGTACAACGCCTTGGACTTCGATCGACGCGACATGGAAACCCTTTCTGAAAATCAACGGGTTGAAGAATTGGCGAGAACTGGAATCTCCGTCTCTCGAATCGAGCTGACCTTGATGTGGCCGGAGCAAACTGAGGCGACATGGCGACGGTGGGGATGCCGACTGTCTTCAACCCAATCTTCGCGGGTGTAGATCACCACCGACGTGTCGGTTTCGCGAACCTCCAAGCGGTTGAGCCGAAAGCCGAGCTCCGTGATTTCTGTGAAGAGCTGGTAAGCCAGGTTTTCGACGCTGGTCGGAGCGTCGAACAATTTCATTCGCAAGGATTCTCCGGTTCGCTCCGTGTGGCCGCAGAGCGTTTCGTAAAGCGGGTCGGCGATGTGAATCAGCATCGCATGGTCGTACTCGGCTTTTAGAAACGGCTCGATCTTCTGGTCAAAGTCACCGAACAGCGTGCTGATCGCTCCCGCTCTCTCGACCTCAAAGAAACAACGGACGCCGTAACGATGCCCGTGCAGGTTGCGGCATTTGTCATCCAGTTCTTCGTTGCGATGAGCCGCGTAAAACTTGTAGTCCTTCTGAATGATCATCGTGTTGCTCCTGTCTGGTCTGCGTGCGATCACTTTGAAAAGGGCTGGCGGGGACTATGCGTCGGGATCAGAGGGGCGTGTGTCACGCCACAAGCATTGGCCCCCGCCAGCGAACGGCTGACGAACCATGTCAGGTCTTGATCAGTGACATCACTTCGGCTCGGCTGGCTGGATTCGTTTTGAACAGGCCGCGCACCGCGCTGGTGATGGTCTGACTGCCTGGCTTGCGGACGCCGCGAATACTCATGCAGGAGTGCTCGGCACTGATGATTACGGCGACTCCCTTGCTCTCCAATTCCGTCTCGATCAGGTCCGCGACCTGCTGTGTCAATCGCTCTTGAACTTGCGGACGGCGAGCGACCTCCTCGACGACGCGAGCCAGTTTGCTCAGACCAGTGACGCGGCCGTTCGGGATGTACGCGACATGAGCCACTCCAGAGAAAGGCAGCAGATGATGCTCGCACATGCTGGTGAAGCGGATGTCTCGAACCAGCACCATCTCGTCGTAGTCTTCCGGGAAGGTGACTTGCAGATGCCGCGCCGGATCTTGCGTCAGTCCCGAGAACATCTCCGCATACATCCGAGCCACTCGGCGCGGAGTTTCCAGCAAGCCATCGCGGTCTGGGTCTTCGCCCACGGCTTCCAGAATCGTGCGGACGGCCTGTTCGATGGCCGCCAAGTCCACCACTGGAATCACTCGGCTCTTGCCTAATGAAGACGCCACTTGGTGGCCATTCTTCCTCGGATGTTCGGTTTCGATCTGAATTCGTCGTTCCAATACTGCTTGCATCGTCATCTCCTCGCCCTAACGGTCGTCGTTACGTCGTGCGTGTCGGCTCTCGCTGCCGCACTCAATGAACGATTTGACCGATTTGTTTATGCGGAGACAACTGGAAAAACAAAGAACATTGTTGAAAACACAAAAATATACCAGATTTCGTGTCAGATCGAATTGGCGATCCGAGTCTTCCTAGTTCCAGTAAAATGGACGTTTTGAATGTGTTGTGTTGGATAACTGTTCGAATTGCGGTAGACTCAAACAGCGTTGAGGAAACGCCAAAACAGCCAGGCATTGGAACGGGGATTTGTGGATCAGTCTCTTACATCCAAAGCCAGTCTCAAATGAGCTGGTTACCTGGCCGCATCAACCTGTTTTCAAGGAGGAAGCGAAATGCTTGTGTTAACTCGGAAGACCGACCAAGAAATCGTGATCGCCGACAATATTCGAGTCAAAGTGCTCGAAGTCCGCGGAAACCAAGTGCGACTGGGGATCGTGGCCCCGAAGGAAATCAGCGTTCATCGCGCCGAGGTGCAAGTGGCCGCAGGCTGGGAACTCGTGACGTCGTTCTGCGAAACTCCAAAACATGACGGGCAAGAGTGCCCAGACTGCATTTAGAGATGTCCCGTTCGGTGCCTCACACTTCGATGTGGCTTTCATGAATCAACTTCTTTCACCCAAACAAGTGGCCGCAGCGATTGGGGCCAGCGAATCGTCGCTCAAGCGCTGGTGCGATCAGGGCCTGTTGACGACGGTGAAGACGGCGGGCGGGCATCGGCGGATTCCCGTTCAAGAAGCTTTGCGATTCGTGCGTGAGCAGAATCATGCCGTCGTCGAACCGCGACTTCTGGCCATGCCGGCCACCGACAATCGCAAGGCGCGAAGGATCGAGAACTGTGCCGAGCGGTTGGCCGAGGGACTGCTCACTAACAACGAACAAGCTTGCCACGCGATCGTGTTTGATTTGTTTCTGGCCGGTCAGCCGGTGAGTCAGATTTTCGACGAAGTCATTGCCGTGGCGTTTCGGACCATTGGCGAGAAATGGGAATGCCACGAAGCCGACATCTATCAAGAGCGTTGTTCGTGTCAGATCGCTCTGCGAGTCCTGCACGAACTGCGGTCGAAGCAGACGCCGCCGAACTCTGGCCTCGTCGCGCTGGGCGCGACCATTGAAGGAGATCAGTACTCGCTACCGGTGACGATGTCCGAGATTGTGCTCCGCGCGGTCGGTTGGGAGACCCGGTTGCTCGGTTCGTCGATCCCGTTTGAATCGATGGTCAAAGCGATCCAACAGCACAAGCCAGAAATGTTCTGGCTGAGCGTTTCATTCGTTCCGGACGAATCGGCGTTCATCGCCGGATTCAATCGCTTGTTCGAGGCTGCGTCCAAGATCAACACCGCTGTCGTTGTCGGTGGGCGAGCGTTGACGACGGAGATTCGGACACGGCTCCGCTATTCCGCCTTCTGCGACACGATGCGGCATCTCGAAGAGTTCGCCAAAACATTGCGTCGGCAAACCGAGGTTGTTCCCAAGAAGACTCGCAAACCACGAAAGAATGCTTGAGGCACCGATGACATCTGCCCGATTCGATCGCGTCGTAGCCACGTTCGCCAGAACGTGGATTTTCTCGTGTCTGGCCCACGTTCTGGCGAACGTGGCGACAACTGTGTTCGCCGCCGATCCCACCGCGACGTGGCCGCAGTGGCGAGGTCCGTCACGCGATGGACAAGCCGCAGCGACGCCCGCGTGGCCGGATCGTGTTGATGAGGCAACGCTCACTCGGAAGTGGCGCGTTGAATTGGGGCTGAGTTATTCCGGCCCGATTGTCGCCGAGGATCGAGTGTTCGTCACGGAGACGCGAGACCGCAAGACCGAGGTCGCGCAAGCGTTGTCGCGAACCGACGGCAAAGTCTTGTGGACTGCCGAGTGGCCGGGAGCGGCGTCGGTTCCGTTCTTCGCGTGGGAGAACGGCGATTGGATTCGCGCGACTCCGACCTACGACGGCGAATCTCTGTTCGTCGCCGGGATGCGTGATGTGCTGGTCTGTCTCGACGCCGCGAACGGCAAGGAACGCTGGCGAGTCGATTTTGTCGAGCGGTTCAAATCGCCGTTACCTACGTTTGGTTTCGTGTCGTCGCCGCTGGTTGATGGCGAGCATGTTTACGTTCAGGCCGGAGCCTCGTTCGTGAAGCTCAACAAGCGAACGGGCGAGACGATTTGGCGGACGCTCGAAGATGGCGGCGGCATGAACGGCAGCGCGTTCTCGTCGCCGCTCAAGGCTACGATCGCGGGGCAACCGCAGTTCCTGGTGCAGACTCGCGAGCGACTGGTCGGCGTGGATGATGCGACTGGCAAAGAACTCTGGTCACAAAAGATCGAAGCGTTTCGCGGCATGAATATCCTCACGCCGTTGGTGTTCGGCGACGCCATTTTCACGAGCACCTACGGCGGCAAGTCGTGGCTATTCGATCTGACCAGGAGCGGCGATGCGACCGCCACCGACAAAAAGCTGTCCGTGACCGAACGCTGGCAGAACAAGACTCAAGGCTACATGTCCACGCCGGTCGTGATCGACGGCCACGTTTACACGCATCTGAAGAATCAGCGTTTCGCCTGCATCGAACTCGCGACGGGCCAAGAGCGCTGGGTCACTCCGCCGTTCGGGAAGTATTGGAGCCTCGTCGCGCAAGGCCAGAAGATTCTGGCTCTCGACGAGCGGGGTGACTTGTTGCTGATCAATGCCAATCCAGAGAAGTTCGAGCTGCTGGGTCAGCGACACGTCAGCGATTCGCCATCGTGGGCGCATCTGGCCGTTTGTGATGACGAAGTCTTCGTGCGTGACCTCAAGGGGCTGACGGTTCATCGTTGGGCCGCCAAGTAACCCGCAGCGTTAGCGAGGGCGGATGTTGGAATGTCGTGGTTCGCTCTGCGAACCAGCGTTTGATCGCGGAGCGATCAACGACGATAGCAGTCGGAGTCGTTATGAAGATCGCGATCATCGGAGCCGGCATTTCCGGGCTGACGGCTGCCTATCGGCTCAGCCTGAGTCACGACATCGCGCTGTTCGAGGCCAACGATTATCTCGGTGGGCACACGCACACGGTCGATGTTGAATGGGACGGCGAGCGGCACGCGATCGACACGGGGTTCATCGTCTTCAATGACTGGACGTATCCAAATTTCATCGCACTGCTGGATGAGTTGGGTGTCGCGTCGCAAGCGACCTCGATGAGTTTCAGCGTGCGGTGCGATGCGGCGAACCTGGAATACAACGGCTCGTCGTTAAACGGGCTGTTTGCTCAACGGCGCAATTTACTGCGGCCGAGTTTTTATCGGATGTTGTCGGACATCCTGCGGTTCAATCGTGAAGCTGTTGCCGACTTGAATGTCGTTGTTGGCTCCGCGAACAAACGTTGGTTCGCGGAGCGAACCACGACTTTGAACGACCCGGCCACCGACGACACGACCGTCGGCGAGTATCTCGCGCGTCAAGAATTCTCGCGCGAGTTTGCTGAGCACTATTTGCTGCCGATGGGGGCAGCGATCTGGTCCTGCCCGGTCGGGACGTTTGAAAACTTTCCGATCCGGTTCATCGTCGAGTTCTACCGAAATCACGGATTGTTGAGCATTCGCAACCGGCCGACATGGCGTGTGATCGAAGGTGGCTCGCGGAATTATGTCGGCAAGATGGCCGAGCGGTTTCGAGATCGCATTCGGCTGAGCACTCCGATTGAAAGCGTTCGTCGATCGGCAAACGATGTCGTCGTTGTTCCCCGCAACGGCTCGCCGGAGGTCTTCGATCACGTTGTTTTCGCGTGTCACAGCGACCAATCTTTGCGAATGCTGGCTGAACCGACTGCGACTGAGCGCGACGTGTTGTCCGAGTTCCCGTACGGGCGGAACATCGCCGTTCTCCACACCGACAGAAACGTCTTGCCGAAGCGGCGACGGGCTTGGGCGAGTTGGAATTATCATCTCGCCGATCCGTCGTCGAGCCGTGCCGAGCATCCGGCCACGGTGACGTACCAGATGAACCTGCTGCAGCACCTGCGATCGAAGCACGTCTTCAACGTGACGCTCAACAGTGACCAGCAAATTGATCCCGCGAAAGTGCTGCGGCGATTCGAGTACCACCATCCGATCTTCACGGTTCGCCGAGCCGCCGCGCAGGCCCGGCATCGAGAATTGATCAACGTCAACCGGACTTCATTTTGCGGTGCGTATTGGGGCAACGGATTTCATGAAGATGGCGTCGTGAGTGCGCTGCGCGTTTGCGAGGCTCTGCTGCCGAAGGAGGCTGGCTCATGAGAAGCTGCCTCTACGAAGGGACGGTTCGACATCGCCGCTTCCTGCGGGTTGAGCATTCGTTTGGATACTCGTTGTTCCTGATCTACGTCGATCTCGCCGAGTTGGAATCGTTGTTTGGACGGCGCGGCGTTTGGTCGACTCGCTGGCCTGCGTTGGCGCGATTTCGCCGGGCCGACTATCTCGGTGATGCCGCTCGTCCGTTGGCGGATTGCGTGCGCGAGTTGGTTGAGCAGCAAACCGGACGTCGGCCGGCCGGACCGATCGGCTTGCTGACGAGCTTCCGCTATTTTGGATTCGAGATGAATCCCGTCAGCTTTTACTACTGCTTTGATGATTCGGGGCAGCATGTTGAGACGGTCGTGGCCGAGGTCAACAACACTCCGTGGAACGAGAAGCACTGCTATGTGCTCGACCTGATCAGCCGGAACGCGCTAGCGTCCGGTTGTCCCGAAATCGAACCGGACGCTAGCGCGTTCCGGCTGATGCGCCGCTTCGAGCACCTGAAGGCGTTTCACGTTTCGCCGTTCATGCCGATGGAGATGACGTATCGCTGGCAAGTCAGCGAGCCGGGCGAGCGGCTGAGCGTCCACATCGAAAACTTTTTGAACTCCGACAATGACACGAAGGCTTTCGACGCCACGCTGACCATGTCACGCCGGCCGATCACTCGCTGGCAGTTGGCTCGCGTGCTGCTGAGATATCCGCTGATGACGGTGCAGATTTTCGTCGGCATTTATTGGCAGGCCCTGCGGCTGTGGTGGAAGCGAGTTCCCTTCGTGCCGCATCCAGGACAAACCGCTGCCAAAGTTTTGTGACCTCACCTTTCCTCTCGAAGAACAAGGCATCATGAGTACCGTTTGCATTCATTCCTCACGATCGCCGTCGAACGACGGTGACTCCGCTCCCGCGCCGACGGAACTTAGCGGTGTGAATCGAATCGCTCGGCGACTGCTGCTGCAGAAGCTGCACGGGTTGCATGGCGGGACCATTCAGTTGAGCGATCCGTGTGGCTCGACGACGCTCGGCCGCGGCGGCGACTTGCGGACGAACTTGCAGGTTCACAACCCGGCGTTCTTTCGGCACGCGGTGCTGGGCGGAAGCTTGTCGGTGGCCGAGTCGTATCTGCGCGGCGAATGGGACAGCGACGATCTGACGGCGTTCTTTCGGATCTTCGTGCGGAACCTCGAAACGACGGATCAACTCGATCGCGGCCTGTCGCGAGTCGCCAAGTTGGTCAATCGGCTGTACCACCGTTGGCACGCCAACAGCAAAGTCGGCAGCCAGCGAAACATTCACGCTCATTACGACCTCGGCAACGACTTCTTCCGGCTGATGCTGGACGACACGCTGGCGTATTCGAGCGGCATCTTTTTGTCGCCCACGAGTTCGCTTCGCGAAGCGTCGATCGAAAAGATGGATCGCATTTGCCGCAAGCTCGATCTGCGGCCGAGCGATCATTTGCTGGAGATCGGCACTGGCTGGGGCGGGCTGGCGATTCACGCGGCCGCGCAATTCGGCTGCCGAGTCACGACGACAACAATCTCGCAGCAGCAATTCGATGTCGCTCGGCAACGAATCGCCGAAGCCGGGCTGTCGGATCGAGTCACGTTGTTGTTGCAGGACTATCGCGACCTGACGGGCCAGTTCGACAAGCTCGTCTCGGTCGAGATGATCGAAGCGGTCGGGCATCGCTACTTCGACACCTACTTTCGCAAGTGCAGCGAACTGCTCAAGCCAGACGGCACGTTCGTGCTGCAAGGCATCGTGATGCCGGATCGGCGGTACGCTCAGTATTTGCGGTCGGTGGATTTCATTCAGAAATACGTCTTTCCCGGCGGCTGCCTGCCGTCGATGAGTGCGATGCTGGAATCGACCGCTCGCGTGACCGACCTGCGATTCGTTCACGCCGAAGACTTCGGCACGCACTACGCCCAAACGCTGCGCGAGTGGCGACAGCGATTTCACTCGCGGCTGAATGAGGTCCGCGAGCTGGGCTATCCCGACCGCTTCATCCGCATGTGGGATTATTATCTGAGCTACTGCGAGGCGGCGTTCGACGAGCATTACACCGGCGTCGTGCAAATCCAATTCGACAAACCGCTCTGCCAACGTGACACGGTCGTGATCGGCAAGCGTGCGGCGGAGTGGAGGTTGGCATGAGTCTGTTGTCTTTGAGCCTGGATGCCGTCGAACGCGGATTGATCCCGGATGTGCTGACGCGCTCGGCGATTCGGCGGTTGTGCGAGCAGCGTCTGTGCGACTGCGATCGCGGCAATGACGTCGCCAATTCACGCGCACTCGAAGGGTTCGTTGAGTCGATGCGAGCCGGGCCGATCGCGCCGGTTCCCGAAAAAGCCAACGAGCAGCATTACGAATTGCCACCGGAGTTTTTCGCCGCGGTCCTTGGCCCGCATCGCAAATACAGTTCGTGCTTTTGGCCGACGGCCGAGACTTCGTTGGCGGAAGCTGAAGCGGCGTCGCTCGAAATCACTTGCGAGCGAG
>JANNDA010001143.1:0-4274 GCA_031387195.1 Planctomyces sp.
GCTCCAGCTTCCAGTCACCGCTCCACCGACCAGGGTCGGCGGGGGCGTATCAGGAAGATCTCAGCGAGACTTAGCTGTCAATCAGCGCTCCACCGACGCGGGGTCAGCGGTGGCGAGTCAGTCATCACTGGAACGAACTGATCGCCACAAATTTCTTGGATCGCCGCTCAGCGCCCGCGCTCATTCCCAAATTCAGCGATCTGCCACCGCGAGGAAAATCGAAACCCAAGCTGTTGTGCTTCCGCTTCCAGCCAGCTTGATCGCTCCGCCAACTCTTCGCGCGTGCGGGCTTGGGGCATCAACCAAACTCGGTTGCTGGGGACTTGCGGCCAGTCGGCCAGGTAATCGCAAACCCCGCGCAGATCGGCAGGCTCATCGACGACAAACTTAAATTGATACGGTGCTGACTCGATCAACCGAGCGATCGCGTCACGATTGGTCCGCGTCTGCTCATGCCGTTGGGTCCAGCGAGCCGCATCCCCAGACGAACTTTCGGCAGACGAACTTTTGGCCGGAGAAGAATTGGCCAACTTCGGGCTAATCGACATCAAGCTCGCCGGTGCGGGACGAAAGACCGTCCCCGCAGTCTCGATCGTGACAAACCTGCCTGCCTCGATCAGGGCTTGGCAAAACGAAACGCAGTCCGGTTGCAGCAACGGCTCGCCACCGGTCAACACGACATGCTCCGTGGCCAATGCGAGCACCTCTTGCAGCAGGTCCGCGATCGAAACTTGCCGACCTTCTGGCTGCCACGAGGTGAACGGTGTGTCGCAAAACCAGCAGCGCAGGTTGCACCCCGTCGTGCGCACAAAGACCGAGGGGGTTCCTGCAAATTGCCCCTCTCCTTGGATCGACGGATACACCTCTGCAATTCGCACGACGACTCATGACTCCCAATGACCAATCCGAATTCCGCTGCTCGGATTGTGGTGCTCGCTCGTCAGACTGGAAAGTCTGGCCTAGGCAGGGGAGGCTGTGATCCCAGCCAAAAGCTGTACACGAACACGATCCCGCCCGCCACGCAACCGAAGATCAGCAGCAATCTCGCCAGCGGTTCGTTCTTGCGAGCGACGATCTGAGCAATCGTGATCACGAACAGCACCATCGCCACTTTGAACCAAACCATGCCACGAAAGCCCCAGCCCTCGTAAAACCAGCGTGCGATGGGGTTCGACTCGGAGTAGTGCGTATTACGCCGCAACAACAAGAACGTCGCGATCGCATCGCACAAATTGAGCAGCACGAACCACGAGGTCTCGCTTTCCAAGCGCAGTCGCCAGTTGTCTCGGCTACGCATGAATCAGCTTTCGCAAATCGGCCAAGACCTTGGGGATCTCGCCGTAGGGGTCAGCCTCTTCGTATTCCAACACGACGTAGCCGCGATAATTCGCGTCCTTCAGAATCTTGATCACGCGACCCAAGTCCGCTGGTTCCTTCTTGTTGTTTGGTGCGACGAAGACTTTGACTTGCGCGTTGATGGCATACGGCGCGATCTGTTCGAGTTCCGCATACACGTCCACCGAATGAAAATTGCCACCGTCGAGATTCACTCCGAACCACGGTGAAGGCTGCACCGCTTTGACGATCTTTAGAAGTTGATCTGCCGTTCCGGTGATCCCGCCGTGATTCTCCAACGCCAAGAAGACCCCCTTTTCCGCAGCGTACTCCAAAGACTTATTGATCCCAGCGACGCACCGCTCCAACGCCGCCGTTTCGGTGTCACCTTTGGGCACGTTGCCCGCGAAGATCCGAATCACCGGCGCGCCCATCGTCGCCGAATAATCGATCCACTCGCGAGTCAGTGCGATCTGCTTGTCCCACTCCTCACCGGCTGGCTTACAAAAATCATTCCCGATCGCCGTGCCGGAGATGTCCAAACCGAGCCGAAAGGTTTGCTCTTTGAGAGCTCGCAAAAGAGCGGGCGTCACGTCTTTGGGGAAGTAGTACGAGGTCAACTCGGTCCCGTCGAGATTCTGATCGGCACAAAACTGAATGAAGTCTTCGAGCTTCATTTTGGCCGCCGCAATTTGCTCAGCCGTTCCGCGATTCACCAAAAACTTGTTGAACGAATACGCCGCCAAGCTGAGCTTCATGTGGCTCTTGCCATTCCGCTTGAGAGGCTCTGCCGCCAGCGATGATTTGGCTGCCGTCAGCATCGCCGCACCGGCAACCGCAACGCCGCAATGACCGAAGAACGCACGCCGGGAACTTGTCAGACTGTCAGCCATGTTGAGTCTCTCCAGAGAATTGATTTCAGCCGCTGATTGTTGTTTTCCAATTTCCGATTTGAGATTTGAAATCTCCAACTGCTCATCCACCCCCGCCGCCATCATCCATGTTGCGGCCGGAGTCGGTCATCAATTTGCCCAACCACCAGCCTCCCACACAGAAGCCGATGATGACGAAGATCACTGTCCAGTCCATGTGGCTCACTCCTTTTCGCAAGATCATTAGCCTGTTGAGTCACTGTAGGACGGGCACTCTTGCCCGTCTTCATTCGAGAAGTGCGACGGGCAGGAGTGCCCGTCTTGAAAGACCATCACCGCCGCCGGCTCGACGACGTTCCAGCAACCGCGCAGACAGTGGTTAATCACGCGAGGAAGTTCAAGTCGCGACTATTTCCGCGTCATCCGTCCTTCAAATCCCGCTGCTTTGAAGGCACCCAGTGCGCGATCGAACGCGACATCCTTCGCGTTGATCAGGTTGACGTGTCGCGGTGCCAGCAGTCCCAACGCATCGGGAATGTCCAACACTTTGAGCACGTTGAGAAAGATCGGGCCGCTGACATGACTGCTCGGCGGATCGACGAGCGTGACTTCGGCGATGCTGGTCTCAAACAACGCCGCGTAAGCTCCGATGACTCCTGCCGGGCCTTTGCCAACGACGCCGATCGTCAGCTCGTTCCCTTCCGCTTCGTGGAGCCAGCGAGCGACCGATTGCACGTCCCACACACGGCCTGTATCGACCGTTCGACCAAGCAGCACGTGCGCCCGCTCGACATAGTTCGGCGGATTCTTGCGAGTCCACCCGAACGACTCACCGCAGCCTCGCGGGCTGAGCACGACCGTCGCTTGACCTTCGGGAATCACGCCGTGGGTCCACTCCGGCAGTTTGCCTTCCGGCTCATCGGTATTGAGCACCACCAGCCAAATTCGTTCCGGCTTGTCGGTCGAGCGTTCGACCTTCTTCGGCGATTTGTGGTGAGCGGCCAAGACCAGCACATCGTCCTCGGTGCTCAGCACGATCAGGCCGTTGTCGCGCTGCTCGCGCACCGCCGCATCGGGAACTTGATCAGGCCACTCACGGAAGGATTGTTCGATCAGCCCGTCGCGCAGCGGCTTGGACCACTTCGAGTATTCCTCCTTCGTCGTCGGCATCTGCGGAGCGGCTCGCGCGACGAACGTCTCGTCGATCTTGGCGTTGAGGCTGTCCTGCGGCAGATCGCTCTCTTCGGGGAAGACGCGCAGTTGCTTCCCTTCAAACGGCGGCAGTGGCGGTTCGCTGACTTCGGCGTTGTCGTTTTTGAGATGCTTGTTGATCCACCGATAGGCCATCAACCGCAGCTCAACGTTGTCACTGTGTCCGCCCGGAGTGACGCCGATATCGAACAGATCACCCGGCGTTTTTTCGTACCAGCCATACAACTTCGCCAACCGCTCGCGGATACGTTCGTTCGCGGGCATCGGGAAGATGGTGTCGTGCCCAGAGTTCTCAAACAGCATCGGTCGAGGTGCGATCAGTGCGGCGATCGTCGTCCATTCCCAGCGGTACGTGTTGTAGAAAAACATGCAGTCGCAGTGGCCGTTGCAGACCTTGTCGGTGACATAACTTTGCAGATCGCTCATGCCGCTGACCGGCACGCAGACTTTCACTCGCTCGTCGGCCGCCGCAATCCAAAACGTTGCCGCGCCACCTCCGCTGATCCCCGTGACTGCGATCCGTTCTGGATCAACTTCAGGCCGACTGAGGAGGTAGTCGATCGCTCGCACCCCGTTCCAGCACTCGACACCGGCCGACGTGTATCCCGCCGCCTGCCACCACCAACGATCGCGGTTGTACGTCCCGTGATGAATGCCGGCGACTTCACCCAGTTGCAGCGTGTCGATGATCAAGCAGGCATAGCCATGCGTCGCGAACCACATCCCGTGCTGCTGAAACGCCGTCTTGTTGCCGTCTCGCCCTTTGCCGGAATGTCCACAGACATAAAGGACGGCGGGCAACTTCCCGTTGTGCAAGCTTACAGCTTGCCTCTCCTCCAACTTAGCCCCCATATT